>NZ_JANOCG010000646.1:0-6352 GCF_031412075.1 Rhizobacter sp. | reverse complement strand
GCTGGCCCACCGTATAGAGCGGGTTCAGTGAGGTGAGCGGGTCTTGGAAAATGGCGCCGATGTGGCGGCCGCGCAGCTTGCGCATGTCTTCATAGGGCAAGTTGTCGATGCGCCGGCCCTCGAAGCGGATCTCGCCACCCGCCACCCGGCCCGGTGGGTCGAGCAAGCCGATGATGGCTGCGCCGGTGAGCGACTTGCCGGCCCCCGACTCACCCACCACACCAAGCACCTCGCCGGGCTGGATGCTGAACGACACGTCGTCGAGCGCGAGCAGCGTGCCGTGGCGCGACGGGAATTCGACGCGCAGATTTTTGACTTCGAGCAAGGGCGGGGTCATGACGGGATCAGCGCAAACGGGGGTTGAGCGCGTCGCGCAGCCAGTCACCCAGCAGGTTGACGCTCAAGGCGATCATCACCAACACGACGCCAGGGAAGATGGTGATCCACCACTCACCCGACAGCAGGAAGTCATTGCCCACACGGATGAGCGTGCCGAGTGACGGCGACGTGACCGGCATGCCCACGCCCAGAAAGGAGAGCGTGGCTTCGATGATGATGGCCGTGGCCACCTGAATGGTGGCGAGCACCGTCACCGGCCCCAGCGCATTGGGCAGCACATGCTTGCGCATGATGCGCAATGAGGGCACACCGATGACGCGCGCCGCCTGCACGTATTCCTTGTTGCGCTCGACCAGCGTCGAGCCGCGCACGGTGCGCGCGTACTGCACCCAGCCGGTGAGCGATATCGCAACGATCAGCACCGCAAACGCCAGCGTGTCGTGTGCCGTGGGGAACAGCGCGCGCCCCACGCCATCAACCAGCAAGGCCACGAGGATGGACGGGAAGGACAACATCACGTCGCACACCCGCATGATGAATGCGTCGGTGCGCCCGCCGACGAAGCCAGCAATCAAACCCAGGCTCACTCCCACGAGCACCGACACCAGCACGGCGGCCAGGCCCACCATCAGCGAGATGCGCGTGCCGTACATCAGGGCGGACAGAATGTCGCGCCCCTGCGCATCGGTGCCGAGCAGGTATTTGGCGCGGCCTTCGGGCAGCCAAGCCGGCGGCATCAGCGCATCGCCCAGCTCCAGCGTGGCCAGGTCGGTGGGGTTGTGGGGAGCGACAACGCCCGCAAACATGGCGCTGAACACGCAGACGAAGGCCACCAGCGCCGAGGCCATCGCCAGCGGCGAGCGCCTGAAGCTGTGCCAGACATCGCCTTCAAAGAACCGCGCCAACGCAACGCTCACTTGGCTCGCTCGTTCACGGTCACCCAGCGGTAAGGCATGGTGTTGTCGGCCAGCTGCGTGAGCTCGATGGTCTTCTTCATCGCCCAGGCCAGCGACTGTTGGTGCAGCGGCAGGTGCCCCACATCGGCGGTGTGCAGGTCGAACGCTTCCTTGATCATGGCGTTGCGCCTGGCCTGATCGGTTTCGCTCTGGATCTTGAGCGTGAGTTCATCGACCTTGGGGTTGCTGTAGGCGCCCAGGTTGAACTGGCCCTGGCCCTTGTCGGTGGGCGTGGCAACCAAGGCGGCCAGCGCGTTGTGTGCGTCGTAGGTGCTGGGCGTCCAGCCCAGCAGATACAAGCTGGTGTCGCGGCGCAGGATCTTGGGGAAGTAGGTGACCTTGGTCTCGGTTTGCAGGTTCACCTTCACACCGATGCGTGCGAGGTTGGCGGCCACCGCCTGGCAGATGTCGGCGTCGTTGACGTAGCGGTCGTTGGGGCAGTTCATGCCGACCTCGAAGCCGCTCGCGTAGCCGGCGTCGGCCATCAGTTTCTTGGCCGCTTCCACGTCGTAGGGCAGGCGCTTGTTCTGCTCGGTCGAGAAGCCGCGAATGCCGGGGCCGACCATCAGGGCGGTGGGCAAGGAAGCGCCACGCATCACGCGCGTCTTGATGGTCTCGATGTCGATGGCCTGGTAGAAGGCTTGGCGCACACGCTTGTCTTTGAACGGGTTTTTGCCTTTGACGCTGGAGAACAGCATCTCGTCGCGCTTCTGGTCCATGCCCAGAAAGATGGTGCGCAACTCCGGGCCTTGCAGCACCTTGAGCGTGGGTGAAGCCTTGATGCGCTCGATGTCTTGCAAGGGCACCGGCTCCATCAGGTCGATCTCGCCCGATAGCAAGGCTGCGACTCGCGTGGCGGCGTTGCCGATGGGCGTGAAGATCACTTCGGTGACGTTGCCTTCGACCTTGCCCCAGTAGGTGCCGTTGCGAACGAGCACGGTGCGGGCCGACGGCTGGCGCTCTTTCAAGCGATACGGCCCGGTCCCGTTGGCCCGGAAGCTGGCGGCGTTTTCGATGCCTTTGCGGCGATCGACTGGGTTGGTGGCTTTGTTTTCTTCGCACCACTTCTTGCTCATCATGAAGACCTGGGTCAACACGTCCGGGAGGATGGGGAAGGGCATCAAGGTTTCGATTTCGATGGTGTGCGCGTCGACCTTGCGCACCTCCTTGAACGATGTGGTGTAGCCCTGCATGTCAGAGCCCGCGCCAGCCGCGCGTGCAAACGAGAAGACCACGTCATCGGCCGTGAAGGGTGTGCCGTCATGGAAGCTCACGCCCTTGCGCAGCTCGAAGCGCCATACGGTGGGTTGGGTCTGCGCCCATTTGGTGGCCAGGCCGGGCGCGAGCCCCAGTTGTTTGTCGCGTGCAATCAGCGGCTCATAGATGTTGTTGGTGAAGGTGAGCTGCAGGGACTCGTTCAGCGAGTGCGGGTCCATCGACTGCGCGTCGCCCTGGTTGGCCACCTTGAGCATCACCGCCTGGCTCAAACCAGCGGCCAGGCCAAGGGCCACCGCCAACAACACAGATTTCAGTTTCATCGTCTTCTCCTTGTGGGAATTGAGATGTCAATGCGCCTTGCCCGCCGGCTCGGCGCGCAAGCGGGGGTCTACCGCGAAGTACAGCAAGTCAACAACGAGATTGATCGTCACGAACACCAGCGCGATCACGCACAGGTAGGCGGCCATCACCGGGATGTCGGCAAAAGTGACCGCCTGGATGAACAGCAGCCCCATGCCCGGCCACTGGAACACCTGCTCGGTGATGATTGAGAAAGCAATCAGCGAGCCCAGTTGAAGCCCGGTGATGGTGATGACGGGCACCAGGGTGTTCTTGAGTGCATGACCGAAATAGACCACGCGGTTGGGCAAACCGCGAGCCCGCGCGAATCGGATGAAGTCGGCGCGCAAAACCTCCAGCATCTCGGCACGCACCAACCGCATGATGAGCGTGAGCTGAAAGATCGCCAGCGTGGTGGCGGGCAGGATCAGGTGCTTCCAGCCATCCAGACTCAGGAACCCGGTGTTCCAGCCACCCAGCGCGACCAGTTCACCGCGCCCGAAGCTAGGCAGCCACTGCAGCAAAACGGCAAAC
The DNA here is from genome assembly GCF_031412075.1 of Rhizobacter sp. Taxonomy (GTDB): domain Bacteria; phylum Pseudomonadota; class Gammaproteobacteria; order Burkholderiales; family Burkholderiaceae_C; genus Rhizobacter. Next base: position 2,966 of record NZ_JANOCG010000646.1, on the reverse strand, counting down.
GCCAGGATCAACAAGATCCCGATCAGGAAAGTGGGCAACGAGACGCCGAGCAACGAGAGTGTCATCAGCACCTGAGACATGAAGCTCCCCCGCCGCAGGGCAGCATAGACGCCCATGGGGATACCCAGCAGCAAGGCCAGGAAGGCCGCGACCAACGACAACTCCAGCGTCGCCGGAAAGCGCTCGACAAAGAGTGCCGAGACCTTGCGGCCCTGCCGCAGGCTCAAACCAAACTCGCCTTGCAAGGCATTGCCGACAAACCGTGCGAACTGAACCGGGAACGGCTTGTCCAGCCCGAGGTCGGAACGCAGTTGCTCACGCTGCGCGGGCGTGGCGTCTTGCCCCAGCAGGTTGGTGACCGGGTCACCGACATACTGGAACAGCATGAAGGCGATGAAGGCCACCGCCAGCATCACGGCAACAGCTTGGATCAGGCGTCGAAGAATGAAGGCAAGCATCTGGAGCGATGTTGTACAACGATCTTGAGCAGTTACCGCAAAGGCCATGAAAAAGGCCGCCCGAAGGCGGCCTCAGATTCAGGCTCGCGCACGAGTCGCGAGTGGTGAATCAGAAGTCGTGACGAACGCCCAGAGCGAAGGCGCTGTTGTTGGTCAGGTTGGTTTCCTTGACTTGTGCGAAGTCGAGGTAAACCTTGCTGCGCTTGCTCAGGAAATAGTCAACACCGACGCCCAGCTTCTTCAGCTTGACGTCATTCGGCACGCCCGCTGCCACGGCGCGGTCCGTATTGCGCTGGGTGTACTGCGCCTTGACCACGACGGGGCCAACAGGAGCCGTCAGGCCAAAAGAGAGCGCATCGCTGTTGACTATGCTGCCAGTACGCGTCTTGCTCTTCGCGTAGGAGACCATCGGGCGCATGAAGCCAAGGTTGTAGGCAAAACCTGCATTCACGAGGGAGTTGCCGTCCACAGCACCGGTGGTGGCGCCAAACGTCGGCGTGCCGGCGTTGATCTTGTCGTAGGCAATACCCGCGTAGATCGGGCCGGCGGTGTACTCGGCGTTGACGCCTACGTCGCGGCCCGCAGTTCCATTCTCATTGAGGCCCACAGCCACATTGGCTGTGAAACCGCCGAGGTTGGGGGTCTTGTAGCCAACGGTGTTTGTGGTGCGGGCACCCAGACCAACAGCCGAAGGGTTGGTGTAGTTAGCGAATGTCAACGCGCCGACCTGCGCAATGCCACCATAACCGAACGGATCGGTTTTCAGGCTGACCCAGAAAACCGGCGAATACCAGCGACCGAAGTAAACACTGCCGGCATCTTTGCTGGTCAGCTGAACATAAGAACCGCCGAACCAGAACGTCGATGTAGCCGCAGGCTGGGTTCCGGTGTTCTGATTGCCGGTGTCAGGCGAAAAGCGGTGTTCGATCAGGAATTGAGCCGACAGGCCGCCACCGAGATCTTCGTTGCCACGGAAGCCGAGGCGCGAGCCCGGACCGCCATCGCGAACTTGCCAAGCCTCACTGGTGCCCAACGCGGCGACACCACCGGTACCGGCCGTACCGCCATTACCCTTGGCGACGCTTTGATCGATGATGCCGTAGATCGTCACCGACGATTGAGCTGATGCGACACCAGCGAACGCGCCCAGCACTGCGAGAGCGAGAAGAGATTTTTTCATTGCGACTATCTCCTAGGTTGAACAAGAGGTCCCGGTCATTTCCCCCCCTTCGGGGCGGCCGGGCCGAACTCCTCAGCGGAAGTTGCCGTATTGCACCAGAGGGCCGTTGGGCTTGCAAAGGTTCACGAGTGAATGAGTGCCGTTTGTTGTCAATGAACAACGAGAAAAAAATGCCCTCGCGAGCCTCGAAATCACCCATGAACCCACATCAAAACAGGCTCGAAAAAAGGCTTTTCACCTAGGGTAATCTCGGGGGAATGAACATGCATCAGCACGCCAAAAAAGGCCATTCCAATCTGGACGATTGGCTCAGTGCCGCAGACAACGCGTTGCGCACACTGGCAGGTGCAAACAGTGCTGCGCGGCCACGCCCTCAGCCCGTCTCGAAGCAAGAACCATTGGGCCAGCAAGAAGCCAGCTTGTCCGCTTCGTTGATGCGCGTGAACCATGTGGGTGAGGTCTGCGCCCAGGCCCTGTACAACGCGCAGTTGCTGGCCACCCGAGACCCCGTCTTGCGTCAGAGCTTTCACGATGCCGCACGCGAGGAAACCGACCACCTCGCCTGGACACACCAGCGTTTGCGCGAGCTCAATGCTCGCCCGAGCTTGCTGAACCCGCTCTGGTACGCAGGTGCTTTTGGAATCGGCTGGCTGGCGGGGCGGATCGGCGACAAGGTCAGCCTCGGGTTTGTGGTTGAGACCGAAGCGCAGGTCGAACACCACCTCGCGTCACACCTGGATCGTTTGCCCGCCAACGACCTCGCGTCGCGAGCCATCGTGCAGCAGATGAAGGAAGACGAAGCACGCCATGGCGCACAAGCACGGCAGGCGGGCGCCGCGCCCTTGCCTGCACCGGTGCGCTGGGCCATGCGCGCCGCCGCCAAGGTCATGACGACCACTGCCCACCACTTGTGAGCGTGGTTGCTAGGCCTCCACGAGCTCGTGGCTGGTGGTGATCTCCGCGGTCTTGGCCAGCATGATGCTGGCCGAACAGTACTTCTCGTGCGACATCTGGATCGCGCGTTCCACGGCCGCCGCGGGCAATGCCTTGCCGGTGACGATGAAGTGCATGTTGATTCGTGTGAACACCTTCGGGTCGGTGGCTGCGCGTTCAGAAGTCACTTTCACCTGGCAGCCCGTCACCGCATGGCGCCCACGCTTGAGAATCAGTACCACGTCATACGCCGTGCAAGCGCCCGTGCCGGCCAGCACGGTTTCCATGGGGCGTGGCGCGAGATTGCGGCCACCGCCGTCGGGTGCACCGTCCATCATCAGCACATGGCCGCTGCCGGTTTCGGCCATGAAAGCCATGCCACTCGCCGCCACCCA
>NZ_JANOCG010000645.1:0-3368 GCF_031412075.1 Rhizobacter sp. | reverse complement strand
TGGAACCAGCGCACGAAGGTCGGGCGCCATTCGAAGCCGATGGTGCGCCAGCCGTTGGCCACCGAGAACTGCCGGTAGTTCTGCTGGCCCGCCGTCCAGACGTTGGTGTGCAGCGTGCGGCCGCCGTTGATGAACTCGATGTCGATCTCGAAGTGGTTCGACGTCCCGGCGTTGCCGGCGTACAGGAAGAACGAACTGTTGGCGCCCGCGATGTAGCTCGGTTGCAGGCGCGTGACGAACTTGCCGTAGGTGAATGATTGCCAGCTGCGCACCTCGGCACACTTGATGTTGCTGGCGTTGCTGCTGTTGACGTTGAGGTGCAGCGCGCCCCAGCCGGTGCGCCAGGCCTCGCTGTAGGCGAAGGTGCAGCCGAAGATGTCGCCGTTGTGCCAGTTGGCCGTTTCCCACAGCGAGCCGGGCCCGCCCGTGCCGTCGAAGCCCTCGAAGACGTTGGCGGCGAACGTGGTGGTGGGGGTCAGCGAAGCGGCCAGCATGAAAGCTGCCGCGCAGAGGGTCTTGCGCATGGTTTTGTCTCCTGTTGGTTTGAGAGGGAGAGCCCGCAGGCCCGCCCTTCTGGAATCGAGGCTGTGCCGCCCCGTGTTTTGCTCAAGGCTTGCCGTGGCGCTCAGGGCGCCAGGGAGATCGAGCCCACGCTGAGGTCGTGGTTGCCCGCGGTCGAAGCCGCGTTGATCACATCGACTGCGAAGAGCCCCGCCCGCACGGCAGAGACCGTGGTGCCGGTGGCGCAGTGGGCAGGCAAGGGGAAGCTCGTGGTGTTGAGGTCGATCACGAGTTCGGTCAGCGTGGCGCTGACCATGGCCTCGGCGGTCGCCGTGCAGCCGTCACCGGCCACCGGCGTGGGCTGCAGTTTCACCAGCAGCAGCGCGTCGGTGCCCGACCTGAGCTGGATCTTGAGCCGGCCGTAAGCCGACGCGTTGACGGCCGTGTTGTTGGGGGCATGGAAGCGCACTGCGGTGCCGGCATAAGCCTGCGCCGAACCGAGTGCGGCGCTGTAGCTCACGGCGCCGCCCGCGAAGGCCGGTGTGCCCGGTGTCTGGGCGCCGGCGTTCTCGGCGTACTGGTAGGTCTCGATGCCGCCGGTTTCGGTGGTCGCGGTGGTGCTGGCCGGCGTGGCGAAAGGCAGGTCCGAAGGTGACGGTGACGGCGCGGGGCCGGGCGCCGGGGCTGGGGCTGGGGCTGGGGACGGCGATCCGGCTGCAGGTGGCTCACCGCCGCCGCCACAGGCGGCGAGCATCACCGCAGTGAAGAGCACGGCCAGGGTGCTCGCCGAGCGGGTCGTCAGATTCTTGTCCACAGATGTCTCCTGTCGTTGGGTCATCTCATGGTCTTCTTCCGGGGGCCGATCCGCCTGCGGCAGCTTGCGGTGTGCCTGATGGATCTTGCGCATCGGGCGGCCGGGCCGCGGCCCGGGGTCGCTCAGTAGCACATCATCAAACCGTAGCGCGGGTTGCGCTCGCAGGTGACCGGCCGCAGCGGCTGGCCGGTGGGCGCATCGGCGGCGGCGCGCCGCCGCGAAGAGTCCTTGGCGGCTTCCGTCGGTGCAGCCTGGGCGGAGGTGGTGGCCACCGGGTTGCGTTGTTGGGCCTGCCAGCTCGTCATGCGCGGGCGTGAGGCGGCGAGCAGGTCGCTGCGTTGGTAGAGGCGCACGTGGTCGACCAGCAGGCGGGCTTCGGCAGGCAGCTTGTCGGGCACGGCGCCGGCGCCATCGGCGCCGACCGCCAGGCCCAGGTGCAGCACGAAGGGCCAGGGCTCGAAGGCCGCCGCGGTGCGGTCAGCCAGCTCGGAGCGTGGCAAGGTCTTCACTGGCACGTCGTTGATGAACCAGCGGATGAGCGAGGGCTCCCACTCCACTGCCGCCACATGGAAGCCGTCGGACGACGCCTCGGGCGACAGTGGCGCGATGGGGTTGCGTTGCGTGTTGTCATCCAGGCCGGGGCCGTGCAGGCCGAGGGTGGCACTTGCCGGCTGGCCATGGTGCTCGTAGAGCACGATCTCGCCGGCGTCGGGCCAGGGCAGCTCGGCGAGTGGTGCGCCGAGCAGGGTGAGCGTGGTCGACAGGCCCGCCACACGCGGCGCCTTGAAGCGCACTTCCATGCGGCCGTAGAGCATCGCGCCCGGCGCGCGGGTGTGGAGCCTGGCGCTCGCGTGGGTGCACGGGCCACCGGTACAGCGCGATGCGGCATCGGCCAGTTCACGGGCGCGCAGCACCAGGTGGCCCTGGCCGTCGTGCGAGGCTTCCTTGGGCGAATCGGCATAGAGCGCGCGCACCCCCGCCACAGAGGGCTGCGTCGAGCGGACCGCGGTCCATTTGGTGGTGTCGATGCCGCGGCCGGCCGGTGCGGTGAACTCGTCGGACCAGGCAAGCGCCCAGCGCGCGTCGCGCACGACACGTGGTGGCGTTGCCGCGGGAGCAGGCTTCGCGCCGCTTGCGAGCGTGCGCATGAACTCCACCCGCCCGACCGTGAAACGCACCGGCTCGGCGGTCGGTTCGTTGGCGGTGATCTCCACCTTGGTGACGGCCGGCAGCGTCTGCTGCACCGTGGCACCGCGCTCGCCGCAATAGGGCTCGGGCCCGAAGGCCGAGAGCGGGATGACGTAGTCGGCCGGCTGGGTGCCGACGTTCTGCATCATCACCGGGTAGCAGCCGGCGTTGAGGATGGAGAGGTCCTGGCCCTTGAGGCGGATGCGCAGCACCCGCGGTGTGCTGGCCGACAGCCGGATGCGGATGTTCTCGTGGCCCGACAGGTTCACCGGCGCGCCGCGTGCATCGCCGCCCACCTCGACGCCGAGGGTGGCCCACTGGCTGCCGTTGGCGTGCGAGATCCGCCCGCCCACGATCACCGCCGAATCGACCACCTTCAAGGGGTTGGCGACGGCATCACCGGGGCGTTCGGACATCGCCAGAGGCAGCACTGGCGCGCCGCTGTGGGTTTGCAGCGATTCCTTGAAGTCGGCCCACAGAAGCGGCGCCTCGGCGGCCGAGAGGGCGAGCGGGAGTGTGCACAGCAGCAGGGCTGCACGATGGAGTCGAATCACCGCAAGCTCCGGTTGGGTCAGAGTGGGCGAAGCTGGACGGGCATGCACAGCTCGCAGCGCACGAGCGGGGTGCCCGGCGCACCTTCGCGCGGGTCGTAGCGCTCGAAAAAATGTCCCTCGCCCATGGTGAAGGGCGAGTTCGGCAGCCAGTCGTCGAGCAGGGCGTTCCACCCCAGCACGATGTCTTGTGACGGGCCGTCGAAGCGCATCGAGGCGATCCAGCGCGCCTCGAAGCGGTGGCGGGGCAGGCGCAGGCCGGGGTCGCGCCAATCGGGCGGCAGCTCCACGCAGGCGTCCATGCGGCAGGTGGA
>NZ_JANOCG010000644.1:0-8659 GCF_031412075.1 Rhizobacter sp. | reverse complement strand
CTGGAAGCGCCGCTCCCGCGGCGCCACGTTGCTCATGAATCGCAATCGCTCACCAGGCCGCGCCTGGAGCCTGGCCCTGTTGACCGTCGTCCTGGCCGCTTGCAACACCACGCCGAAAGACGAAACCGCCGGCATGAGCGTGGAGAAATTGTATTCAGAGGCGAAGGAAGAAGCCGCCTCGGGCAGCTACGAACGCGCCGCCAAGCTGTACGAGCGCCTCGAAGGCCGCGCCGCCGGCACGCTGCTATCGCAACAAGCGCAGCTCGAGCGCGCCTACATCAACTTCCGCACCGGCGAGAAGGCCCAGGCGCTGGCCATCGTCGAGCGTTTCATCAAGCTGCACCCCACCAGCCCGGCCTTCGACTATGCGCTTTATCTGCAGGGCGTGATCAACTTCAACGACAACCTGGGCATCTTCGGCAACCTGGCCAACCAGGATCTGTCCGAGCGCGACCAGCAGGCTTCGCGCGATTCGTACCAGTCATTCAAGCAGCTGATCGAGCAGTTTCCCAAGTCGAAGTACACCCCCGACGCACTGGTGCGCATGCGCTACATCGTCAACTCGCTCGCCGCCTACGAGGTGCACGTGGCGCGCTACTACTACCGCCGTGGCGCGTACCTCGCGGCGGTGAACCGGGCACAGCAGACCTTGCAGGAGTTCCAGCAAGCGCCGGCCGCCGAAGAGGCCCTGGCCATCATGGCGCAAAGCTACGACAAGCTCGGCCTCGAGCAGCTGCGCGACGACACCCACCGCGTGCTGCGCAAGAACTTCCCCAACAGCGGTTTCATCGCCACAGCACCCGCATCCAAGTGAGCGGCCTCTAGAACGGCAGCGAGGCCACCGACAGGCTCTGCAACCAGGCCAGGGCCTCGGCTTCATTTGACAGGCGCGTCATCGGCGGCAGGGCTTCGCGCAGACGGCGGCCGTAGTTCATGCCCGCCATGCGCGGGTCACAGATCACCAGCAGGCCGCGATCGGTTTCGCTGCGGATCAGGCGCCCCGCCCCTTGCTTGAGCGACACCGCCGCTTCGGCCACGAAATAATCTGCAAACGGGTTGCGGCCTTCGCTCTCCAGGCGCTTGACGCGCGCCTCGACGAGCGGATCGTTGGGCGGTGGGAACGGCAGCTTGTCGATCAACACACATTGCAGTGCGTCGCCGGGCACGTCGATGCCTTCCCAGAAACTTTGCGAACCGACCAGCACCGAGCGCGGCTGGTTGAGAAACTGCTGCAGCAGCTGCCGCTTGGGTGCGCTGCCCTGCACCAGCACCTGGATGTTGTCGCCTTCGGCCTCGAAGCTGTCGTGCAGCTTCTCGCCAATGGTTTGCAAGGCGCGCAGCGTGGTGGTGAGCACGAAGGTGCGCCCCCCCAGCGCGCGCGCGCAGCGCCCCGCCAAGGTGGCCACCGCGCCGGGGTGACCCGGTTCGTTGGGTTTGGGGAAACCCGCAGGGATGTAGAGGCGCGCATGGGCCGGGTAGTCGAACGGGCTGCCCACGCGCAAGGTGGTGGCATCTTCCAGCCCGGCCGACTCGGTGAACCAGCTCAAGCGCTCGTCGTCACCCAGCGTGGCCGAGGTGAAGATCCAGGCCTTGGGCGCCGCCTCCATCTGCTCTCGCAGAGCGTCGCGAATGTCGAGCGGCGATTCGACCAGGCGCGCCTGGTGGGGTGACAAGTCGATCCAGCGCACCCGCCCCGGCGTGACGGGGCCACTGAACAAGACCGCCTGCCGCACGAACTGCGCGGCCCGCTCGGCCAGCTTGGTGAAGTCGGGGGCCAACTCGTCCACCGATTCGAGGCCCAGCTTGGCACAGTCGCAGGCCTCGGCAAGGCCTTGCAAGGCTTCGATGAAAGCATCTTGTTCGGCACGCTCCTCCCAGCGCAGCTTGAACGCACCCCGCACGTCGCGGATGGTGCCGGCCGCAGCCAGGCGCATCTCGCGCGCCGCGCGGTCGCACGCGCCCGCCAGTTCTTGCCAGGCCACCAGGCCACGGGCGTGCTGCAAACCGGCGCCCAGCATGTCGCGTGCAAAGTCGATCACCTGCGCACTGCCCAGCGTGCTGCCCAGGAACGCGACACCGGCTTCGGCCAACTGGTGGGCCTCGTCGAACACCGCCACCTCGACACTGGGCAAGAGCTCGGCGACACCGCTGTCGCGCAAGGCCATGTCAGCAAAAAAGAGGTGATGGTTCACGACCACCAGGTCGGCCGCCATCGCGTCGCGGCGCGCTTTCATCACGTGGCATTGACGGTACTCGGGGCAGTCGCTGCCCAGGCAGTTCTCACGCGTTGAGGTGACGAGCGGGATCACGCTGGAGCGTTCGTCCAAACCTTCCAGTTCGGCAAGGTCGCCGCTTTGAGTGGCACGCGCCCACACTTCGATCTTGGCCAGGGTGCGAACCGCCCAACGGTCGGGCAGCTCGGCCGAATGGCGAGCCAGGTTGAGCCGGTGCTGGCACAGGTAGCTCGCACGGCCCTTGAGCAAGGCCAGCGTGACCGGCAGTTTCAACGCATCGCGCAAGCGCGGCAGATCGCGCAGAAACAGCTGGTCTTGCAGGCTCTTGGTGGCGGTGCTAACCAGCGCACGCTTGCCCGAGAGCAAGGTCGGCACGAGATAGGCGAAGGTCTTGCCGACACCCGTGCCGGCCTCGGCCACCAAAGGTCGTCGCTCGTCGATGGCCGCCGCCACGTCTTGCGCCATGCGCTGCTGCACTTCCCGCTCGACATAACGCTCATCGGCTTGCGCCAAAGCGCCACCTGGCGCGAAGGCTTGCGCCACGTCGTCGCTGAGCAAGCTCATGCGGGCTCAGGCGGCTCAAGCCGCATTTCAAGCTTGGAGATCTGGTCTCGCAAAACGAGGCGTCGCTTTTTCAGGCGACGCAACGCCAAGTCGTCAGCGGGGCGATCTTCGGAAGTCTGGTCAATGAGCGAATCGAGGTCAGCGTGCTCCATGCGGAGCTCGATCAGTCGGCGCTGTGGCGAATGCAGGTTGTCATCCATGTGAGCGCGAATGAGAGCAGGAATGGGAACAAAGAAGCAAAGCGATTATAGTTTTCGACCATGAGCACCCCCCCAGGCTATCGATTGTCGGCAGCCACCGGCATTCACCGCGGTGACCGCGCCTACCAACAAGACCAAGTCGATATCCTGCCGCATCACCGTGTACCCGGCTGTGCGATGGCGGTGCTGGCAGACGGCATGGGTGGCAAGAGCGGCGGGCGCAAGGCGGCTGATCAAGTGATCCTCACAGCCAAGCAGCTGTTCGAGCGCTACAGCCCCAACCAGGATGACCCCTCCGAGCTGCTCAAGCAGCTCGTGCTCGAAGCGCACCTGATGATCAAGCTCACCGCCATCACGGCCGAAGAAGAACCGCACAGCACGGTCACCGCGTTCTTGATCAGCCCCTCGCGCGAATGTGACTTGATCCACGCTGGCGATTCGCGCATCTACCACTTTCGTGGCCCCGACATGGTCAAGCGCACGATTGATCACTCGTTCGTACAGCGCCTGGTCGATGAAGGGCAGATCACCGAAGACGAGGCCAACAGCCACCCGCAGTCGAACCTGCTGACCGGCTGCCTGGGCACTGTTCAAGACCCGCCTCTCACGCTGCACCACATCGACCACCTGGAAGTGGGCGACACCATCCTCGCCTGCAGCGATGGCCTGTGGCACTACTTCACGCCCAAGGAACTCGGCGCCATCGTGCACACGCTGCCGCCACGCGAAGCGAGCGAGATGCTGGTCAGCAAGGCGCGCCAGCGTGCGCGCGGGTCGGGAGACAACCTGTCTCTGGCCCTGGTGCGGCTCGATCCGCTGAGCTGAAACGCTTCAGGGTCTGGCCACGGCACTGCCCGGCACGGGCAGCGGTTTGGGCGGCTTGCGTGCTGCACGTTCCTCATTGCGCTTGATCACCGCCTGGCGATGCGCCTGGATCTCGCGCTGTCGGGACTCGAAGGCTTCTCGGTCGCGCTTTTCTGCGGCGCTGCGATCGGGTGCCGAAGCCTTGGGTGCCGAGGGTTTCGCCACTTTGGGCGCCCTCGCCTGTTGTGCTTTGGGCGCCTTGGGCGCGGCGGCAGGCGTGCTGTCCCTCACCTGGGCTTCTTTTGCCTTGTCGGCCAGACGCTGAGCTTGCGCCTCGGCGCGCTGGCGGCGTTCCGCTTCATCCAGCGCCAGCTCCTGGGTGCGCACGCTCTTTAGCGCCTCTTGCTTGTCAACCCGAACCTTCTCAAGACAAGGGGTGACCACAAACTGCTTGCGGCACGCCTCTTCAAGCTGCGCATGCTGCGCTTCGATCGAACTGCGTTGTTGTTTGAGTGCCTGCCGCTTCGCTGCGTCATCGGCATGCACCACACCGCACAAGGCCCACAGCAACACGACGGCGCGGGCCTTCATGTCAGGTCAGCGAGGTGTCGACATCACGCCGCGCCAGCGACAAGAACTCCACCGACTGCATCTCGCTCAGGCGCGAGGCCGTGCGCGGAAACTCGTGCGCCAGCGGCCCTTCGGTGTAGAGCGCCTCGGGAGCCACCTCGGCCGACATGATGAGCTTGACGCGCCGGTCGTAGAGCACGTCGACCAGCCAGGTGAAGCGCCGTGCTTCTGAAGCCAGGCGTGGCGACATCTGCGGCACGTCAGACAACAGCACGGTGTGGAACTGCGTGGCCAGCTCCAGGTAGTCGTTCTGCGAGCGCGGGCCGCCGCACAGCTGTTTGAAGTCGAACCACACCACACCACCGGCCTTGCGGCGAGCGCGCAGCTCGCGGTGCTCGATGTGCAACACCGGCGACTCGTCCTTGCTCTCCGCGAGCCGGGTGAAGGCGTCAGCCATCTCCGCATCGGCCGCTTGGCCCAGGGGCGTGTGGTACATCGCCACCTGCTCCAGCGTGCGACGGCGGTAGTCGGTGCCGTTGTCGACACTGATCACTTCCATTTTGTCCTTGAGCAGCTCGATGGCTGGCAGGATGCGGTCGCGGTGCAGGCCGTTGGGGTAAAGATCGTCGGGCTTGAAGTTGGAGGTGGTGACGATGCTCACCCGGTGCTCGAACAGCGACTCCAGCAGGCGGTGAAGAATCATCGCGTCGGTGACATCGGCGACGTGGAACTCGTCGAAGCAGATCAGCCGGTAGCGGCGTGCAATGCGCTTGCCCAGCTCGTACAGCGGGTTGACGGTGCCTTGCAACTCGGCCAACTCGCGGTGCACCTCACGCATGAACTCGTGAAAGTGCAGCCGCGTCTTGCGCGTGAGCGGCACGGCGTTGAAAAAACAATCCATCAGGAAGCTCTTGCCGCGCCCCACCCCGCCGTGCATGTAGACCCCACGCGGGATGGGCGGGCGCATCACGAGCTTGGTCAACGCATTGCTGCGGCGGGCCTTGTAGTCGGCCCACTCGGTCTCGCAACGCTCCAGTGCATCGACCGCACGCAACTGCGCAGGGTCGGCGCTGTAGCCCCGCTCCGCGAGGGTCTGCCCGTAAAGCGCACGAACCCCCACGTCTGCGCCCGCGGTCAAAAGTTGAGCGTGCGCTTGTCGACCGCGAGTGCCGCTTCCTTGGTGGCTTCGCTCAAGCTCGGGTGGGCGTGGCAGATGCGTGCGATGTCTTCGGCCGAGGCCTTGAACTCCATCGCCACCACGGCTTCGGAAATGAGCTCCGAGGCCATCGGGCCCACGATGTGCACACCGAGGATTTCGTCGGTCGTGGCATCGGCCAGGAACTTCACCATGCCCGTCGTGTCGCCCAACGCGCGTGCACGGCCATTGGCCATGAAGGGGAAGGTGCCCGCCTTGTAGGCACGGCCGGCTGCCTTGAGCTGCTGCTCGGTCTGACCCACCCAGGCGATCTCGGGCGAGGTGTAGATGACCCAGGGGATGGTGTTGAAGTTGACGTGCCCGTGCTGTCCGGCAATGCGCTCGGCCACGGCCACGCCCTCTTCTTCGGCCTTGTGCGCGAGCATCGGGCCGCGCACCACGTCGCCGACCGCCCAGACGTTGGGCAGGTTGGTCTTGCAGTTGTCGTCGACCACGATGGCGCCACGCTCGTCGAGCGTCAGGCCCACGGCTTCGGGGTTCAGGCCCTTCGTATGCGCAACTCGGCCGATGGAGACGATCAGCTTGTCGACATCGAGCGTTTGCGCTTCGCCCTTGGCGTTGGCGTAAACAACGCTCACGCCTTTCTTGCCGTTCTTCACTTCGCTGATCTTCACGCCCAGCTCGATCTTCAGGCCCTGCTTGGTGAAGGCCTTGTGCGCCTCCTTGGCGATCTGCTCGTCGACCGCGCCCAGGAAGGTGGGCAGGGCTTCGAGCACGGTGACTTCAGCGCCGAGGCGGCGCCACACCGAGCCCATTTCCAGGCCGATCACGCCGGAGCCGATGACCCCCAGCTTCTTGGGCACGCCTGCAATGCGCAACGCGCCGTCGTTGCTGAGAATGTTCTCTTCATCGAAGGCCGCGCCCGGCAGCGCGCGTGCACTGGAGCCGGTGGCCACGATGATGTGCTTGCCGATGATGCTCTCTTCGGCCGCACCACTCACCTTGATCTCGTAACTATCGCCCCCGGCTTTGACGAAGGAGCCGAGGCCATGAAAGAACGTGACCTTGTTCTTCTTGAAGAGGTACAGGATGCCGTCGTTGTTTTGCTTCACCACCGCGTCCTTGCGACTGAGCATCTTGGCGGAGTCCATGCTCAGGCCCGTGACACCAATGCCGTGGTCGGCAAAGTGCAGCTTGGCGTGCTCGTAGTTTTCGCTCGATTGCAGCAAGGCCTTGGACGGAATGCAGCCGACGTTGGTGCAGGTGCCACCGGGTGCAGGGCCACCCTTGGCATTCTTCCAGTCGTCGATGCAGGCGGTGTTGAAACCCAGTTGTGCGGCGCGAATGGCGGCGATGTAGCCACCGGGGCCGCCACCGATGACGACCACGTCAAAACTCTTGTTGGCCATGTTGATCTCTTAAATGTCGAACAGCAGGCGGGCCGGGTCTTCCAGCGCTTCCTTCATGGCCACCAGGCCCAGCACGGCTTCGCGGCCGTCGATGATGCGGTGGTCGTAGCTCATCGCCAGGTAGTTCATCGGGCGGATGACGATCTGGCCGTTCTCGACCACAGCGCGGTCCTTGGTCGCATGCACACCCAGGATGGCCGATTGCGGCGGGTTGATGATGGGCGTGGACAACATTGAGCCGAAGGTGCCGCCGTTGCTGATGGAGAAGGTGCCCCCGGTCAGGTCGTCGAGCGAAAGCTTGCCCTCGCCCGCCTTCTTGCCAAACTCGGCAATCTTCTTCTCGACGTCGGCAAAGCTCATCTGGTCGGCATTGCGCAAGATCGGCACCACCAGGCCACGCGGCGAACCCACGGCGATGCCGATGTCGAAGAAGCCGTGGTAGACGATGTCGTTGCCATCGACCGAGGCGTTGATCACCGGGTAGCGCTTGAGCGCCGCCACGGCCGCCTTCACGAAGAAGCTCATGAAGCCGAGCTTCACGCCGTGCTCCTTCTCGAACTTCTCTTGAAACTTCTTGCGCATCTCCATCACCGGCGCCATGTTCACTTCGTTGAACGTGGTCAGGATGGCGTTGGTGGCTTGCGACTGCAGCAGCCGCTCGGCCACTCGCGCACGCAGGCGGCTCATGGGCACACGCTGCTCGGGGCGGTCGCCCAGGTTGTTGGAGAGGGGTGCGGCCACGCTCGGCAGCGGCTTGGCCACGCTGGCGGCAACGGGCGCCACCACCGCAGCCGCAGCAGGCTTGACCGGGGCCGACAAGGCGCCCAGCACATCACCCTTGGTCACGCGGCCGTCTTTGCCCGTGCCAGGCACCGAGCCCGAGGCCATGTTGTTGTCGGCCATCAGCTTGGCGGCTGCAGGCATGGCCACGTCGCTCTTGGAGCCACCCGATGCTGCAGCGGGCGCTGCAGCAGTCGCCGGCGTGGTGGTCACCGGAACGGGCTTCACTTCGAGCGGGCTGACCTGGGCTACGGCCGTGGTGTCGATCTTGGCGATGACCTCGTCGCTGGTGCAGCTCTCGCCGTCGCCCTTGACGAGCTGCGCCATCACGCCGGCAGCAGGCGCCGGCACTTCGAGCACGACCTTGTCGGTTTCGATCTCGACCAGGATTTCATCGAGCGCCACGGCTTCGCCGGGCTTCTTCTTCCATTGCAGCAAGGTGGCTTCGGCCACGGATTCTGAAAGCTGCGGAACTTTGACTTCTACGATTGCCATTTCAATTCTTTCTGTTGTTCACCCCGCGCTGGTGGCCGCCTCCAGGCGGCCGAGCGCTTGGCGCAACACCGGCGCAGGGCGGCCGGTGTCACGCGCAGGACACATCACTTGGTGAGGACGAAACCCTTGAGCTTGCTGAATGCCTGGTCGAGCAGCGCCTTTTGCTGCTCTTGGTGCAGGTGGGCGTAACCCACCGCCGGCGATGCCGAGGCCGGGCGGCCGGCGTAGCCGAGCTTCTGGCCTTCCATCATGTTTTCGTGGATGTAGTGCTGCACGAAGAACCAGGCACCCTGGTTTTGGGGTTCATCCTGGCACCAGACCACGTCGGTCACGTTGGGAAACTTCTTCAGCTCGGTGGCAAACGCCTTGTGCGGGAAGGGATAGAGCTGCTCCACACGCACGATGACGGTGTCCCAGGCCTTCTTCTCGTCACGCCGCTTGATCAGG
>NZ_JANOCG010000643.1:0-19589 GCF_031412075.1 Rhizobacter sp. | reverse complement strand
CGCCAAATTCCCCTCAAAACCCTCTCGAAACCTGATCGCCATGGCCAAGATGTCTGCCAAAGTTGCCCCGCCCCAGCCCGCACTCAAGCAGCGCGAAAAGCCGGCCAAGCCGCCCACCGCTCCGAGCAAGCAGCTCGATGTGTTTCCCAACCCTTCGCCGAAGCGCGATTACGTGATCCAGTTCCAGGTACCCGAGTTCACCTGCAACTGCCCGCTGACCGGCCAGCCCGACTTTGCGCACTTCACCATCGACATGATTGCCGACAAGCTCTGCATCGAGTTGAAGAGCCTGAAGCTCTACTTCTGGAGCTACCGCAACGAAGGCTCGTTCCACGAGAAGGTGACCAACACCATCCTCGACGACATCGTCAAAGCCACCGACCCGCGCTTCGTTCGCATCACCGCCAAGTGGTACGTGCGTGGCGGCATCTACACCAACGTGGTGGCCGAACACCGTCAAAAAGGCTGGAAGCCGCAGCCAGTGATCGATCTGCCGTCGCACGACATGCAGACAGGCCTGCGCGTCTGAACCCCAGGCGCCGCCCAGCATACGGGCGGGCCGAACCCAAGGTGTTGGCGAAACCACTTTCGCCACGGCAGCGCCGCTTTCGCTGAAAACGAAAACACCTTCGCCCTGAAGGGCCCAAACCCCCGGAAAACAGCTGCTTTTCGGCTGGCACGCGCCATGCGATGCATGGTGCAAGCAGGCCGCTTTCGATGTTCAACCCGCCTGCTGCCAGGAGTGTTGGATGAATCGCAGCCTGCTCGACTACAGCCCCGAGATCGAGGCCTTCGCAAGCCCCGAAGCGGCTGTCGATCGCCATGCAAAGCACACGAGCGGCAGCGAGATGCAGCGCGCCGCCGAGCTGCTCGAACACGCCGAGGCCGGCGAGCTCGAAGGCTATCTGGTCGGGCTGATCGACCGCGCCGCGGGCTCTCGCGCACGGCCTGAAACGCGGGCACTGGCCAGCGTTCTGGCCCGCACCGCGCAGCGGCTGTTCCAGCACACCGACTCATCTTCCATGGCTTCGGCCGGCCGCATCTTCGACCTCGAGCTCGAAGGCCTCAGCGCCGAAGACCAGGCCTTTGAAGTGGCGCGCCGGTTCGTCCGCCTCGCCACCGCAGCCGCGCAGCGTGTGGCGCCCGCCGATGCGGCGCTGTCACCGCACGCGGTGGCCCGGCGCGCAGCCGCCTCGGCGGCGCGAACATACGCCCCGGGGCTGCTCATACCCGTCAACCCATCGCCCGCAACCCCTGACCCCCGACTCACCCACGAGCCGGTTTTTCTTTCGACACATCACAAGGAGCCTGTCATGCATGACATTGATCGCACCCAGTTGGAATACAGCGCCGAACAGCCTGGTTTCGAGACCGAACAGTTCGAGTTCGGCGAGTCCGAATGGTCCCCCGAAAGCGGCGCTGTGCTCAGCGAAGCCGACGAGTACGAACTTGCCTCCGAGCTGCTCGGTGTGGCCAGTGAAGAAGAGCTCGACCAGTTTCTCGGTAGCCTCATCAAGAAGGTGGCCAAGGGCGCGGGCAAGCTGATCCGCTCGCCGATCGGCCAGGCCGTCGGCGGCGTGCTCAAGGGCGTGGCTAAAAAAGCCTTGCCGCTGGCCGGCGGCGCACTCGGTGGATATGTCGGGGGGCCCTTGGGGGCCAAGATCGGCAGCGGCCTGGCCTCGGCCGCCGGCAGCGCGCTCGGCCTCGAAGGCGAAGCCCTGGCGCAGGAAGACCAAGAATTTGAAGGCGCCAAACAGTTCGTGCGCCTCGCGGCCGACACCGTCAGCAAGGCCGCTGCCGCATCGCCCTCGGCCGACCCGCGCGCCGTGGCGCAGTCCGCTGCGCTGAACGCGGCACGGCAGCTGGCTCCGGGCCTGCTGAAGAAGATGGGCGGCGCGCCAGGCGCACCGGGTGCCGCAGGCCGCGGCCAGAGCGGGCGCTGGGTACGCCAGGGCCAACGCATCGTGATCTACGGCGCCTGAGCACGGCCCACCAGACACCGGACCGGGAACCACCATGACACCCTTTGCCGCCTGGATGCTGGCGCAAGAGGCGCGGGCCTTGCTCACACGGCTTGGCCGCGTGCAGCCTTTCGCCTTGCTCGAGCCCATGGTGCCCGCGGCCAGCCTGCTGCCACGCGCCCAGGTGGCCATCGAGCGACACCTGGCGCTGGGGCGGCGTGATCTGGAGCATGCCGTGCGCGGCTTCCTCGCCTGGCTGCACGCCAACGGGCGCCAGGCGAGCGCAGCGCAGGCCCAGCGCCGCTTCTCTTACCTGCGCCTGCAGTTCAACGCGGCGTTGACGCAGTTCGACTTGTTCAGCGACGTGATCACCCAGCGCAGCGAGCACGAGTCGGGTGTGTGGCTGTCGGGGCTCGACGTGGTGGCGGCCGATGCGCTTGCCCTGCCCGAGCGCTACTACGACATGCCGCCGATCATTTGTTACCTCGACCGCGGCGCGGGCGCTGCCATCCGGCGCGCACGCACCCGCCTGCCCGGCGGTGGCGACAACCCGGTGGCGGTGATTCGTGTGCCGCGCGAGCGCATGGTGGGCAGCGGCATTGCCTCGTCTCTCGTGCACGAGGTGGGTCACCAGGCGGCCGCACTGCTCGACCTGGTGGCCTCCATGCGGCCGGTGCTGCGCGGCCTGCAAACCACCGCCGGCCCCGACCGCAGCGCGTGGCAACTGTGGGAGCGCTGGGTCTCGGAGATCGTGGCCGACTTCTGGGCCGTGGCACGGGTGGGCATCGCCTCCACGCTCGGGCTCATCGCGGTGGTGAGCCTGCCGCGGGCCTTTGTGTTTCGCATCGACATCGACGACCCGCACCCGTCGCCGTGGATTCGCGTGATGCTCAGCTGCGCCATCGGGCAGGCCTTGTTTCCGCACGGGCAGTGGGCGCGCTTCGAAGCGATGTGGGAGGCCTTCTACCCATCGAACGGCCTGGCGCCAGAGACGGCGCGGTTGTTCGAGCGGCTGCGCGCCACCATGCCGGCCTTTGTGTCCTTGCTCGTGCAACACCGGCCGCGCTCGCTGCGCGGGCGCACGCTGGCCGAGGTGCTGCACACGCGAGAGCGGCAGCCCGCGCAGCTGGGCCGGCTGTTTCGCCACTGGTCTACCCAACCGGCGGCGATGTACCGGGCCTCGCCTTCGCTGGTGTTTGCCGTCATCGGGCAGGCGCGCGCCGACGGCCGCGTGAGCCCCGAAGACGAGAGCCGACTGCTCGGTAAATTGCTCACCCACTGGGCGCTGGCCAGCACGCTGCAGGGGGCAACCCTCTGCGCGCAAGGCCACGCGTCTGCCGTCTGAATGAACCTCGATTGACCGTCCACCCAAGGAGATTGAAATGGCTACCAAGAATCCAGTAGTGAAGAGCACGCGCCCGGGGTCGATCACCGTCACGGTGGCCGACCTCGGTGGCAGCGGTGGTGTGCTGAGCGGCGCCCTCGTGAGCCTGTACCGCGCGCCCGATGGCACCGACTGCAACAAGTTCAATGCGAAGGCCTGGCTGCCCAATGAGGCGCTGTGGCTGAAGACGCAGCGCACCGATGCCGAGGGCCAGGTCACCTTCAGCCTGGTCGACCCCGGCATGCACGTGGTGGTGTACGAGCACTACCCCATCACCGAGCCGCAGTGCGTGGAGCTCGACGCCGGCTGCGCCGAGTCGGTGTGCTTCCACCTCCCGCTGGAGGTGGACGCCACCCCGCTCATCCAGAACCCCGACTGCCAAACCAGCCCCTGCCAGCAGCCTCGCGTGGGCGACCGGGCGCTCTTCGACATCAGCTTCAACCACTCGCAGGCCTTGCAGTCGCACGTGGGGCTGCTGCTGCCCGCCGGCGCAAGCCCGGTGCGCGGCCAGAAGTACGCCTTCTCGGTGCCGCTGCGCCGGGCCGGGCAGCACAAGCTCGACATGGCCTTGCAGTTCGCCACCGCACGCACGCCGCCCGGCACGAGCGGCCCGGTTGCGCCCGCCATCTACGCGCTCAACTCCAACCTCGACGTCGACGAGCGCGAGCCCACGCCGATTGCCGGCAACGTCAACGTGGCCCTGTCGCGCACGGAAACCGAGCCGACGTCTGACCTCAAGCTGTGGGGCGCCATCCGCGCCAGCACCGAGGCGCTGTCGTTCGACAACTACCTGCGCTTCATGGACGTGCTGTTTTGCAGCAGCGCCAACGGCAGCCCTTCGCCGGCAGAAAGTGCGGCGGTCGGGCGGCTGTTGCAACGGCGCTTCCTGCCGTTCACCGACACCGATGCCTACCGCGTGATGAAGGCGGCCACCGAAGCCTTCGTGACGGTGAACTGCGGCGTGTTCACCGGTGGCGCGCTCGACAGCGAAAACGGCGTGCTGGCCGACCTGGGCGACTACTTCGACCGGCGCGACCTGCCCAAGCCCGGGCGCTTCCCGTACCTCGAGATGGTCGACGGCGTGCGCATGCTGCCCTACCTGGCGATCATCCGGCGCAAGCTGCCTGACGTGTCGATCAACTCGCCGCTGCTCGCCTCGGCGGGCGAGGTCGAGCTGTGCGATGGCTTTGTGAAAGAGAAGCTCAGCAACCCCTGCCTGCTGGAGCTGATCTGGTCGTACTGGCACGAAGAAGGCATGCAGGTGCAGACCATGAACGCGATCACGCGGCGCTTTCAAAACATCCGCAGCAATGGCCCGGTCGACCCGCTGGCCAACATGGAGATCAACCCGCTGCGCCCGCTGAACAACCTGATGTGGGGTTACATCCAGGACGAGCAGCACCGCCTCACGGTGGCGCGGCGCAACGGCGAGTACCACCACCACTATGGCCTGCAGCTCGAAGGCCGTGCGGTGCAGGGCTTCCGCCCGGCCGACTCGCGCTCCAAGTTCATCGAGGCCTTCCACCAGCTGCTGCGCCTGTGCACCGAGTTCTACACACGCGATGACCAGACCACGGTGAAGGCCGACGCGTTCGGCGTGCTCAACGCGCTGAAAGAAGTGCACCTGATCTTGTCGCAAGGTGCGCACAGCCAATTCAGTGACATGCCGGGCACGGCGCGCGTGGAAATGCTCATGCAGCAGTGGCTGCTGTCGCGATCGGAGTTCCGCGAGTTCTTGCCCACCCGGGTGATGGTGGCCTACCCCGAGCCCTGGATGGACCGCGTGGATGCGATGAAAAAGATGCAGAACTGGACCGACACCAGCGTCATGCATTTCCACAACCTGGCGGTGTTCGGCGAGCAGATCCTGCTGTCGATCCGCTACGGCGCTTGGAGCGTGGTGTTCGAGCCCACGCAGGCCTTCAACTTTGCGCGCTTCTGGCGGCCGCAGATCCAGGGCTACATCCACGCTTACCGCGCCGCCACCGGTGTGGAGCTGGGTGCGCAGACGGTGGACACCGGCGTCGACTCGACCCTGCCTTCGGTGCTGCTGCAAAAGCGCCTGAGCACACAACAACGGAGCGTTTGAAGTGAAGACACCATGCTCGACTTTTCATCGTCGCTCTACCTCGGGTTGCGCCATGGGAGCCACTGCCTCGAACCCTGGGACGAGCTCACCCTGGGCCGACCTGCTGCCCTGCAGGAGCCAGCGGCGGCCCGCGCCGCGGCGGGCGAGCTGGCCGCGCTGGTCGGTTGCCCAGCGGGCACGCTGCTGCCGTCCACATTTCAGCTTTTCTGGGACGTGCTCGGTGTGCTGAGCACCGATCGAATCGAGATCCACATGGACGCCGCCACCTACCCGATCGCACGCTGGGGCGCCGAGTATTGGGCCGGCAAGGGCGTGCCGCTGCACACCTTCGCGCGACACGACGCGCAGCATCTGGCGCAGCGGCTCGCGCGCCGTCCGCCGGGCACGCGGCCGGTGGTGCTGTGCGATGGCGTGAGCCCCGGCAGCACCGGCCAGCCGCCGCTTGCGGCTTATGCGGCCCTGGCACAACAGCACGGGGGCTGGCTGTTGGTCGACGACACCCAGGCGCTCGGCGTCTGGGGCCACAGCGCGGGACCCACCGCGCCCTATGGGCTGGGCGGTGGCGGCTCGCTGCCACGCCACGGCATCCGTGGCCACCACATCGCAGTGGGCGCCTCGCTGGCCAAAGGCCTGGGCGTGCCCGTGGCGCTGCTGGCGGGCAGCAGCGCGCTGCTGCAGCGCTTCGAGCAGCACAGCGCGAGCCGCGAGCACATGAGCCCGCCGTCGATGGCCGTGATCCAGGCGGCCCGCCATGCGCTGGCCGTCAACCGCGAGCATGGCGACAGCCTGCGCGCGCACCTGTGGCGCGCCGTGCGCCGCTTGCGTGCACACCTGGCGGCGCTGAATCTATCCACCCAGGGAGGCGACTTCCCGGTGCAGACCCTGCATGCGCCACCCGACACCAACATCCCCCGCCTGCACGCCGAGCTGTTGCGCCGCGGTGTGCGCACCGTGCTTCACCGCGACCGCGGCGGCGGTGGGCGGCTGAGTTTCATCGTGTGCGCGAGCCATGGCCCGGCACACATCGACCGTGCCATGGCCGTGCTCGGCCAGGCCTTGCGCCACGCCCGCGGGGCGCTGGCACCCCATTGACCCGACTTCCCCCACACACCCAGGAGATGACCATGCACACCATGACCTGCCAATGCCCCGGCTGCAGCCGCGGCAATGCGTTCGAAGCCCTCGAGTTCGGATTTGAAGCGGAAGGCGAAAGCGAAGCCAGCTTCGGCCTGCGAGACAGCGAAAGCCCGTTCAGCGAAGCCGAAGAAAACGAGCTCGCGATGGAGCTGCTGTCGGTGTCGAGCGAAGAAGAGCTCGACCAGTTTCTCGGCAAGCTCTTTAAGGGCGCGTGGAAAGGCCTCAAGAAAGTGGGCTCGGTAGTCGGCAAGGTCGCCAAGCCGCTGGGCGGCGTGCTCAAGGGCCTGGCCAAGAAGGCGCTGCCTTTTGTGGGCGGGGCGCTGGGTTCGTTCATTCCCATCCCCGGCGTGGGCACGGCGCTCGGCTCGGCCCTGGGCAGCGCGGTGAGCTCGGCACTGGAGGCTGAGTTCTCCGGGTTCGAGGCCGAAGAGCAAGAGTTCGAGATGGCCAAACGTTTTGTGCGAATCGCCGGCACGGCAGCGCAGCAGGCGGCGCAAGCCGCGCAGTCGGGCGACCCACAAGCAGCGGTGCGCTCGGCCGTGTTGAGCGCGGCGAAGCGGCACCTGCCGCAGATGCGCCAAGGGATGCGCCAAGGGGGTGCGGGTGCAACGCGGGGCGGTTCCTCCGCGAACGGCGGCCGCTGGGTGCGCCGCGGCAACCAGATCGTCATCGTCGGCGCGTGAGCCGGGCGCTGGAGAAACACCATGAACAGCACGCAGTTCGACATCGCGCCCTTCTCGTTCAACGAAGCCAGTGACGAGTTGGCTTGGGAAGACGAACGTGGCCGCCCGCCTTCGCCTCGGCCCACCGCGCGCCCGGCAGCGGCGCGACCCCGCCCGCGGCCTCGCCCACCTCAACGCCCACCCCAGCGCCCTGCTCCCCGTCGACCGCGGCCGGTGGGCGCGTTTGACCTGAGCAACAACTCCAGCGCCCCCTGCGTGTGCCCTGCGCACGGCAGCGAATACGTGCGCTGGGTGCAGAGCGCACTCAACCGCATCGACAACGCCGGCCTCAGGGTCGACGGCATGATGAGCGCGGCCACCCGCAGCGCGTTGCGAGCCTTCCAGACGCGCAAGGACCTGCCGGCCGACGGCATTGCCGGCCCCGACACCGAGCAGGCCTTGCGCGACGGCCAGCAGCCGGCACCGGCCCCGGCGGCAGAACCCGCCGCCAACGAATTCACGTCGTATTCGGGCGAGTCGCATGAAGACGAGTTGTATGAAGGCGAGGCGTTCGAAGACGAGTACGGGGCCTTCGAGTCCGAGTCGCCCACCAGCATGCCCACGCTGCGCCAGGGCTCGCGTGGAAGCGCTGTCACCGACCTGCAGCGCAGGCTCACTGCGGCAGGCTTCAGCGCAGGCGCGGCCGACGGCATCTTCGGTTCGCTCACGGCCAATGCCGTGCGGGGGTTCCAGCGTGCGCGCGGCCTGGGTGCCGACGGCGTGGTGGGCCCGCAGACCTGGGGTGCCTTGCTCGGCACCACGCCGAGCGTGCCGGTCACAGCCACCGACCAGTGGGTGCTGCCCGCCGCCGTGCGGGCCGCGGGCGATGCGCAGTACGTCCGCTACGACTCGCCGCCTGCCTGGGCCGGCAACCCGGGCAACTGCACCGGGCGGTTCACCGCGGGTGCGGCCACCTTGCAGCAATACATCTTGTCCAACTTCCCGGGGGTGACGAGCATCGGCGGTTATTCGTGCCGCCCCAACACGGCCACCCCGTCCGAAACCTCGGTGCATGGCACCGGCCGCGCACTCGACATCATGATCTCCACCGTGGGCGGCAAGGCCAACGGCGCGGTGGGCGACCGCATCGCCAACTGGCTGGTGGAGAACGCCCAGGCCATCGGCGTGCAGTACCTCATCTGGAACCGCGTGCGCTGGTCGGGCGGTTATGCGGCCGGGCGCAAGGTGGCGCCCTACACCGGGCCCAACCCGCACATCGACCACATCCACGCCGAGATCAACAACGCCGCGGCCACACGCAGCACGCCGTGGTTTCAAGGCCGCTGAACGGGCGCCCTCACAGGCTCAGGAGAAGCACATGAACGGCACGCAGTTCGACATCGCGCCCTTTTCTTTCAACGAGACCAGTGACGAGCTGGCGTGGGAAGAACCGGGTGAGTTCTTCGAGTTCGAGACGCTGGAGTTCGAATCTGGCGCCAGCAGCATGCCCACCCTGCGCCTGGGTTCGCGCGGAAGCGCCGTCACCGACTTGCAGCGCCGCCTCACGGCCGCGGGCTTCAGCCCCGGAGCTGCCGATGGCATCTTCGGCGGCCAGACCGATTCGGCAGTGCGCTCGTTCCAGCGCGCCCGGGGCCTCGGCGCCGATGGCATCGTCGGCCCGATGACCTGGGGCGTGTTGCTCAACACCGCACCGGGGCCTGCTCCTGCCCCCCCTCCCGGTGGAAGCTGGGGCGGTGGGGCCGGTGCCATCCGCTACGGCAAAGGCTGGGGTGGCTCGGAGGGCGTGGCCGACGCCGCCAAGGCCATCGCCGCGTCAATGGGCATTCGCGTCACCAGCGAGAAGCGCAACTTGGCCGACACCAAACGCGTCGGCTCGTCCACCGCCTCGGACCACTACACCGGCAACACCCGCGCCTACGCCGTTGACCTGGGCGTGAGCGGCCCGCGCGGCGACGAGCTGGCCCGCGCCATCGCTACGAAATACGGCATCCCGTTGAGCGTGATCGGCGGCTACACGCGCACCACCATCCAGGTGGGTGATCGACGCTACTCGCTGCAACTGTTGTGGAAGGTGGATGGGCACTTCGATCATGTGCACCTGGGCATCCGCCTCGTGTGACCGGTGCAGGGAGACTCATCATGAGCGGATTCGAATTCGACATCGCCCCCTTCTCATTCGGCGAGCAGAACGAGGCGCAGGAATGGGAGCGCAAAGCCCCCACCGCAGCAGCCGACGTGTGGGTCGATCTCGAGCCGCCCGATCAGGTCTTCCCCGGCATCTTGCCGGGCACGCTGCGGCTGGATGAATCGCGCGTCGGCAAGAGCAGCTACGAGGCGGCCACGGCCTGCCACATCGGCTCCACCGTTCGGCAGCCGCTGGCGAAAATGCTTGATCGGCCAAATCGCTGGGTCTGCAAGCTGCAAGTCGTCACGCGCGACCCGGTCGACGGTGCACTTCAGGTCAATTTCGGCAGCGGCCTGCTGATTGGTGATCGGCATGTGCTGACGGCGGCGCACGTGTTGGTGGACTCACGCTTCGACGGCCAGGGCAAGTTTTTGCGCACGCTCGACGCCACGTCGGTGGTCGTCATCCCGGGCCTGAACGGGCGCGGCCGCAAGGCCGGCGGCAAGGCCACCGACACCATGCCCTTCGGTTGGACCCACGGCACGGCGTTTCGCACCGCACGCGTGTTCCGCATCGCGTCGCATGCCAGCGGCAGCCAGCCGAAGGACTTCGACTACGCCGTGATCCGCCTGGCCGAGCCGATGGGCTCGCACAAGTTCACCGCGCTCGGCGGCGCGGCGCTCGGCCACTGGGGTGATGCTGCGCATGGGGGGCTCACACGAATCAACCCCAAGGCGCCGGGCAGCCTGAAGGGCGTGAAGGTCAACGCGATCGGCTACCCGTCGGACAAATGCCGCGACCAACCCGCGGGGCGCGTGATCACCCGCGCTGAATACGATGCCTGCCCCGCCGCCGACCTTGGCTCGGTGCCGTGGTACGGCTTCGACAAGATCACCTCGTCGGGCGCGGCAAGCGCCAGCTTTGCGACGATGGAGCTGGCCAGCGACGTGGCGCCCGGCATGAGCGGTGGGCCCGTCTGGCTGCGCTGGAACGACGCACGCAACCTGATCGGCATCTTGCACGGCTGCGACGCCACAAAATCCAAAGACAACCCGTTCGTTGGCACGCTGGCGACCCTGATCACGGCGTCGGCCAAGCGCGAGATCGATTCGTGGCTGGTTTGACATCCGAAGGCCCACGGTGATCATCGACTGCCACTGCCACGCGGGCCTGGGCGACGGCCTCACCGGCCCCTGGGACACCGCCGCGCCGCTCGGCCCCTACCTGCGCCGCTGCGCCCAGGCGGGCATACGGCGCAGCGTGGTCTTTGCGGCTTTTCACACCGACTATGCGCTGGCCAACCGCGAGGTGGCGCGGCTGGTGGCAGCCCGGCCCGAGCGCCTGTACGGGTTCGCGTTCGTTCACGCGGCACGCGACCGAGGCCGCATTCGCGAGATGGTGCGCGAGGCAGTGGAGGAGCTCGGCTTCGTGGGCATCAAGGTGCATCGGCACGACGCCCGCATCACGCGCGAGGTCTGCGACGCGGCGCGCGAGTTCGGCGTGCCCCTCCTGTACGACATCGCCGGTGAAAGCTCGGTGCTCGAACTGCTGGCCGGGCAGTACCCCGAGGTCAACTTCATCATCCCTCACCTGGGCAGTTTTGCCGACGACTGGGCCGCGCAGCTGGCAGTGATCGACCACCTGGTGCGCCACCCCAACATGCATGCCGACAGCTCCGGCGTGCGCCGTTTCGACCTGCTCCAACAAGCCGTGCAGCGCGCCGGCGCGCACAAGCTGCTGTTCGGCTCCGACGGCCCCTGGCTGCACCCGGCGGTGGAGCTGGCCAAGCTGCGCCTGCTCGGCCTGCCGCCACGTGACGAAGCCCTGGTGCTGGGAGGCAACTTTTTGCGGCTGATCGGCCAGGCCGTCAATGTGCAGCACGCCGGTTGGCGCGCCGGATCTGAAGCGCCCGGTCGGTGACGCCCAGCCGCAGCGCCGCGCGTTGCAGGTTGCCGCCTTCTTGTTCGAGCACCAGCTGGGTGGCCAGGTCGGCGGCGATTTGGCCGATCTCCTTGAGCCCGATGCCCAGCTCCACGGCATGGCGAATCGCGCCTTCAAAGCCGAGGTCGGGCCAGCAAGGCCGCAGCGCTGCGCTGCTGGGGCGCTCACGCTCGGGCACGTCGCCCACGGTGATGGGGCCGCTGCCGCTGTGGCGCTGCCACAGGCGCGCCACCACCTGGCGCAGCTCGCGGGCGTTGCCGGGGTAGTCGCGCATGAGCAGGTATTCGCGCACGGCAGGGTCGAGCTCCACAGTGGCGGCGCACGGGTCCATCTGCGCCAGGAAAAAACGCACCAGCGGCAAGATGTCGTCTTTGCGCTCGCGCAGCGGCGGCGGGGTGCAGCGCCAGCCGCCGATGCGGTAGTACAGGTCGGCGCGAAAGCTGCCATTGGCAACGGCGGCCTCCAGGTCGCGGTGGGTCGCGCACACCAGGCGGAACTCGCTGCGCTGCCAGGTGTTGCTGCCCAGTGGCTTGTACTGCCGCTCCTGGATCACGCGCAGAAGCTGCGCTTGCAGGGGCAAGCTCAGCTCACCCACTTCGTCCAGGAACAGGGTGCCGCGGTGGGCCCGCGCGAAGGCCCCGTCGCGTGCGGCCGAGGCGCCGGTGAAAGACCCTCGCTCGTGGCCAAAAAACTCGCTGCCCGACAGCTCGGTCGACACGGTCGTGCAATCGAGCACCACGAACTCGCCCAGCTCGGGCCGGTCATCCAATTGATGGATGAGCCGGGCGAGCTGCTCCTTGCCAGTGCCCGTCTCGCCCGTGATGAGCACCGAGGCCTGCGTGAAGCGCGCCGCCTCGACCAGGCCGCCCAACATCGTGCGCCAAGCCGTGCTCTGCCCCGCCACGGCGCTGCGCACGAGCGCAGAGTCAACCAGCTCGCCAACGGCATGCCAGCGCTCCAGCCGGCAGGCGATGTCATGGGCATCGTCGGGCACCGTGGGCCACAGCAGCAGATCGCGCGCCCCGGCATCGAGCACGCTCCACATCGCTTGCGGCTCGATCCGGCCTGGACCCACGGCCACGGCGAGCACGGTGGAGGCGCGGGTCAGCTCGCGCAGCTCCTCATCCAACCCACGCGTGGCCGGGTCGAACACCACAATGCCCAACCCTTCGGGCCTGGCCGCTGGCGCATGGGTCTCCACGCCGGCCCGCTCGATCAGGCCCGTCAGTTGCGCGCATGCCGAAGCAGGCACGGGGCCGATGAAGCGCAACCAAGCGGAGATCGCCATGCACCCGCCCTTGGCTCACAACGCGTGGCGTTGGCGGTCACCCACGCGGTGTGCGCGGCTCGCGTTCATGAACGGCAGCTTTGTCACGTCGACCCACCCTGCTGAAGAGCGAGAAGCATAGGTGGCACCGGCCGGCGCATGCACCCCTAGAAGGGCCGCTTCCCCCTAGGACGTACGGCCTCGCATCGGGCCTTCGAAGCGCGCACGCGGCTGCCTGCAAGCTCCATCGATAATCACCCGATGAACCCGCTGCTGGCCAAGCTCCACCCCTACCCTTTCGAGCGGCTGCGCGCCCTCACCCAAGACATCACGCCGAACCCGGCCTTCAAGCCCATCAGCCTCGGCATTGGCGAGCCCAAGCACGCTACGCCGGATCTGGTGCTCAAAGCCATCGTCGATGGCTTCGGCGGCTTGGCCGGTTACCCCGCCACCGCGGGTGAGCCGGCTTTGCGACAAGCCTGCGCGGCGTGGCTGAAGCGCCGCTACGACGTGACAGTGGACCCGCTCACCCAGGTGCTCTCGGTCAACGGCTCGCGTGAGGCGCTGTTTGCGTTGGCGCAGACAGTGGTCGACCCGACCCGACCCGGCGCCACCATCGTCTGCCCGAACCCGTTTTATCAAATCTACGAAGGTGCGGCGCTGCTCGCCGGGGCCGAGCCGTACTACGCCAACAGCGACCCGGCGCGCAACTTCGCGGTCGATTGGGCTTCGGTGCCCGATGCGGTGTGGGCCCGCACGCAGATGGTCTACGTCTGCTCCCCCGGCAACCCCACCGGTGCCGTGATGCCGCTCGACGAGTGGAAGCTGCTGTTCGAGCTGAGCGACCGCCATGGTTTTGTGATCGCCTCCGACGAGTGTTACTCCGAGATCTATTTTCGCGATGAGCCACCGCTGGGCTCGCTGCAAGCAGCCACGATGCTGGGGCGCAATTTCAAGAACCTGATCGCGCTGACCAGCCTGTCGAAACGCTCCAACGTGCCCGGCATGCGATCGGGCTTCGTGGCGGGTGATGCGGCGTTGATGAAGCAGTTTTTGCTGTACCGTACCTACCACGGCAGCGCGATGAGCGGCACCTACCAACACGCGAGCATCGCGGCCTGGAACGACGAAGCCCATGTGGTGGCCAACCGCGACAAGTACCGCCGCAAGTTCGCCGAGGTCACGCCGGTGCTGGCCCAGGCGCTCGACGTGAAGCTGCCTGATGCGAGTTTTTACCTCTGGGCTGGGGTTCCCCAACACGTAGCCGGAGGTAACGACATCGCCTTCGCGCAGCAACTGCTGGCTCAATACAATGTGACGGTGCTGCCGGGCAGCCTGCTGGCCCGCGACGCCCACGGCATCAACCCCGGTGCGGGGCGCATCCGACTGGCCCTGGTGGCCGAAGTCGATGAGTGCCTGGAAGCCGCCCACCGCATCGTCTCTTTTGTCACCCGTTTCGTTCAATCACGGTAACTCTCTCATGACCCAACAGCTGCAAACCCTCATCGACACCGCGTGGGAAGACCGTGCGAGCCTTTCCCCGCAAAACGCCAGCCAGGAAATCCGCGACGCCGTCGAACACGTCATCAACGACCTCAACAAAGGCCGTATCCGTGTCGCCGAGCGCCAAGGTGTGGGCCAGTGGACGGTCAACCAGTGGATGAAAAAGGCCGTGCTGCTGTCGTTCCGCCTGAACGACAACACGCTGATGCACGCCGGCGAGCTGGCCTTTTTCGACAAGGTCAAAACCAAGTTCTCCCACCTCGACGAATCGCAGGTGCGCGAAGCCGGCGTGCGCATCGTGCCGCCGGCCGTGGCCCGCCACGGCGCCTACATCGCCAAAGGCGCGGTGCTGATGCCGAGCTACGTGAACATCGGCGCCTATGTCGACGAAGGCACCATGGTCGACACCTGGTCCACCGTCGGCTCCTGCGCGCAGATTGGCAAAAACGTGCACCTCTCAGGCGGCGTGGGCATTGGCGGCGTGCTGGAGCCG
Source organism: Rhizobacter sp. (assembly GCF_031412075.1). Classification (GTDB taxonomy): domain Bacteria; phylum Pseudomonadota; class Gammaproteobacteria; order Burkholderiales; family Burkholderiaceae_C; genus Rhizobacter. Next base: position 5,006 of record NZ_JANOCG010000643.1, on the reverse strand, counting down.
CTGCAGGCCAACCCCACCATCATCGAAGACAACTGCTTCATCGGCGCACGCTCCGAAGTCGTCGAGGGCGTGATCGTCGAAGAGAACTCGGTCATCAGCATGGGCGTGTTCATCAGCCAAAGCACCAAGATCTACAACCGCATGACCGGCGAGATCACCTACGGCCGCGTGCCAGCAGGCTCGGTGGTGGTGAGCGGCTCGATGCCGGCCATTGACGGCAGCCACAGCCTGTACTGCGCTGTCATCGTCAAGCGCGTCACGGCCGAAACGCGTGCCAAGACCAGCATCAACGAACTGCTGCGCGCCTGAGCACCCGCCCTCTTGCCTGACTGATCTCGATCAAAGGACATCCATGACTACCACGACGACTGGCGCCACAAGCAGCAACACGGCAAGCAGCGGCGGCAACATGGAGCGCGTGCTGCGGCTGATGGCCGAGAAGAGCGCCTCCGACGTCTACCTGTCGGCGGCCACACCGATTCTGATCAAGATCAACGGGCAGATTCTTCAGCTCTCCGACCAGCCGCTGAGCGCGGCGCAGCCGCGCCAGCTGTTGGCCGAGCTGCTCACACCGAGCCAGCTCGAAGACCTTGAAGACACTGGCGAGCTCAACGTGGGCATCGGCATCTCCGGCGTGGGCAGCTTCCGCCTGAGCGCCTTCCGCCAGCGTGGCTCGATCGCGGCGGTGTTCCGCTGCATTCCGCATGACATCCCCCAATTGGGCACCCTGGGCCTGCCGCCCATCCTGAACACCCTGGTGCTGGAAAAGCGCGGACTGATTCTCTTGGTGGGCGCCACCGGCACGGGCAAGAGCACCACGCTCGCCTCGATGCTCGAGCAGCGCAACCAGCAGATGGCCGGCCACATTCTGACGATCGAAGACCCGATCGAGTTCATGTTCCACAACAAGCGCTCGATGGTGAACCAGCGCGAGGTGGGGCGCGACACGCAGTCGCTGCAGATCGCGCTGAAAAACGCGCTGCGCCAGGCGCCCGATTGCATCTACATCGGTGAGATCCGCGACCGCGAAACCATGACGATGGCGATCTCGTACTCGCTGTCGGGCCACCTGGTCGTGTCGACCCTGCACGCCAACAACAGCTACCACGCGCTCGGCCGCATCTTGTCGTTCTACGCGCCAGAGTCACGGCCGGCCTTGCTGGCCGACCTCTCGGCGGGCCTGCGCGCCATCGTGTCGCAGCGCCTGGTGCGTGCGTCGACCGGCGGGCGCCGCCCGGCGGTGGAGGTGATGCTCAACACCAAGCTGGTGTCGGAGCTGATCGAACAAGGTGACTTCAACGGCGTGAAAGAAGCGATGGAAAAGTCGCTGGCCGAAGGCTCACAAACCTTCGAGGCCGACCTCGCCAAGCTGATCACCGAAGGGGTGATCACACGCGACGAAGGCCTGGCCTATGCCGATTCGCCGACCAACCTGATGTGGCGCCTGGCCAATGACATGGAGCCCGTGTCGCGCCTGCAGCCCAAGAAGGAAGAAAGCGACGACCAGCCGACCTTCACCGAGATCCAACTTGACGTGCCGGGCGACGAAGGTCGTGCGAGCGGGTTCCGCTCCACTCGTTTCTGATGTCAGCCGCGCTGCAACTCACTGAAACACTGATCGGGCGCCGTTCACCCACGCCCGACGATGGGGGCTGCCAGGAGCTGTTGACAGAGCGTTTGCGCCCGCTGGGGTTCGAGTGCGAGACGCTGAGCTTCGGGCCGGACAACTTTCGCGTGACCAACCTGTGGGCCGTGCGTCGCGGTCGCTCTGGCAGCAAGCTCTTGATGTTCGCCGGCCACACCGACGTGGTACCGACCGGCCCACTGAACCAGTGGCGCAGCGACCCTTTTGTTCCCACGCACCGCGATGGCAAGTTGTATGGCCGGGGTGCGGCCGACATGAAGACCTCGATCGCAGCGATGACCGTGGCCATCGAAGAGTTCATCGCCCAGCACGGCAATCACTGCGGCGGCATCGCGCTCTTGATCACCAGCGACGAAGAAGGCCCCTCGGTCGACGGCACGGTGAAAGTCTGCGAGGTGCTGCAACAACGCGGTGAACGCATCGACTACTGCATCGTCGGCGAGCCGACCTCGGTCAACCAACTCGGCGACATGATCAAGAACGGCCGCCGCGGCTCGCTCTCGGGCAAGCTCACTGTCAAGGGCGTGCAAGGCCACATCGCCTACCCGCAGTTGGCCAAGAACCCGATCCACCTGGTGGCTTCCGCGCTGGCCGAGCTGGTGCGCATCGAGTGGGACGCTGGCAACGCCCACTTCCCGCCGACGAGCTGGCAGATGTCGAACATCCACGCCGGCACGGGCGCGGGCAACGTGATCCCGGGCGAGCTGGTGGTCGACTTCAACTTCCGTTTTTCAACCGAGTCCACACCCGAGTTGCTGAAGTCGCGCGTGCACGCAGAGCTCGACCGCCATGCGCTGAGCTATGAACTCGCCTGGACGCTGAGCGGGGAGCCCTTCCTCACGCCCCAGGGCGCACTGGTCGAGGCACTGTCAGCTGCGATCCGCAGCGAAACCGGCGTGGCCACCGAGTTGTCGACGACCGGTGGCACGTCGGATGGGCGTTTCATCTCGAAGATCTGCCAACAGGTGGTGGAGTTCGGCCCGCTCAACGAAACCATCCACAAGATCGACGAACACGTGCGCGTGGCCGACATCGAGCCCTTGAAAAACATCTACCGCAAAACACTGGAAGGGCTTCTCTTATGACCGAGTCTATGAAGCTCATCGACTGCATCACCGCGCAAGCCGCCCGCCTCAAACAGGCGGGCGTTTCGTTTGGGCATGGCACGACCAACGCGTTCGACGAAGCCGCTTGGTTGACCCTCTGGTCGCTGGGCATGCCACTCGACGAACTGGAGCCGCATGCCCAACGCGAACTCACGGCCGACGAGCTCGCCAAGATCGAGGGCGTGGTCAGCGAGCGCATCGAAACCCGCCGCCCCGCCGCCTACATCACCAAAGAAGCTTGGCTGCAGAACGTGCCCTTCTACATCGACGAGCGCAGCATCGTGCCGCGCTCCTTCATCGCCGAGTTGCTGGCCGATGGCGAAGGCGAAGGCACGCTCGACACCTGGTTGTCGGACGAAACATCGCGCGTGCTCGACCTGTGCACCGGCAACGGCAGCCTGGCCGTGATCGCCGCGATGGCCTACCCCGAGGTGGTGGTCGACGCGGCCGACATCTCCGACGACGCGCTGGCCGTGGCACGCATCAACGTCGACAAGCACAAGCTGGCCAAGCGCATCACGATCGTCAAGTCGGACCTGCTCAACGACGTGAAAGGCCCCTACGACCTGATCGTCTGCAACCCGCCCTACGTCAATGCGCAGAGCATGGCCGAGCTGCCGAAGGAGTACCAGTACGAGCCGTCGTTGGCCTTGGCCGGTGGCGATGACGGGATGAACCTGGTGCGCCGAATCCTGAAAGACGCGCCCTCGCGGCTCAGCCCCATCGGCGTGCTGGTGCTGGAGATCGGCAACGAACGCGCGCATTTCGAGCATGCCTTTCGCAAGCTCGAAGTGGTGTGGCTGGACACGAGCGCTGGTGACGACCAAGTGCTGCTGGTCACGCGCGATTCGCTTGTGCGCTGGGCGCGCTAGGCCGCATCGGGAGCCGGCGAAGGTCTCTTTACCGCCAAGACGCCAAGAACGCAAAGACCGCAAAGGAATTCACAGGGCTTCTTTGCGACCTTTGCGTTCTTGGCGTCTTGGCGGTGAAAAGACCATCGCGAATTGCCGAATCTCTTCGCAGCTACACCTTCCCAAGTGCCTGCGCGAAATCAGCCTGCAAGTCGTCGTAGTCCTCGATCCCGATCGACAACCTCACCAGCGATTCCGAAATACCCATGCGCTGGCGTTTCTCCAGCCCCATCTCCCAGAAGATGGTCTGCGCGACGGGAATGGCCAGCGTGCGGTTGTCGCCCAGGTGGCTCGATTTGATGACGATCTTGAGCGCGTCGAGCAAGGCCACGGTGTCGTGCCCCGGCTTCAGCTCGAAGCTCATCAAGGCCCCGTAAGCGCGGAACCAGCGCTTGGCCTTCTCGTGCTGGGCGTGGCTCTCCAAACCCGGGTAGTGCACCGCCAGCACGGCTGGCTGGGCAGCGAGCCAGGTGGCCAGGCGCAGGGAGTTGTCGCAGGCGCGGTCCAGGCGCAGCGCCAGCGTTTCGGCGCCGGTGGCAATGCGGTGCGCCGCTTCGGCACCCAGCGTCGCGCCGAAGTCGCGCAGGCCCTTCTTGCGGATCTGCAGCAGGCCCCAGGTCTTGGGCGCACCTTTTTTGTAGGAATCGGAAATGTTGGGGTAGCGCGTCCAGTCGAACAGCCCGGTGTCGGTGATGGCACCACCCAGCACATTGCCGTGGCCGCTGATCGATTTGCTGAGCGAATTCATCACCAGCCCGGCGCCCACTTTGGACGGGCGGAACAGATGCGGTGTGGTCATGGTGTTGTCGACGACGTACAGAAGCCCACGTTCTGCACACAGTTTGCCGATGCTTTCGAGGTCGGCAATCTGGGTTCGCGGGTTGGCAACCGTTTCTACGAAGACAATACGGGTTTTGCCGTTGATGGCCTGGGCCACTTGCGAGGCATCGGTGGCATCGACCAGCGACACCGTGCAACCCAGGTTGTCGATGGTCTGCAAGAGGCTGGCGGTGTTGCCGAACAGGAACTGGCTGGCCACGATGTGGTCGCCCTGTTTCAGCAGGGCAAACAGCAGCGAGCCAATGGCCCCCATGCCTGTGGCAAAGCTCACGCTGCCCACACCGCCTTCGAGCAGCGTGATCTTGTTTTCCATCGCCTGCGTGGTGGGGTTGCCCTGGCGGGCGTACACATGGCCGCTGCGTTCGCCCTGGAACACAGACACCAACTCGGTGGCCGTGTCGTAGCCGAAGGCGGCCGACAGGTGCAGCGGCTTGTGGGTGGCACCGTGCTCCACACCGCCCAGGCGGTCGGCGTGCAAGATTTGAGTGGTCAGACCTAGCGTCA
>NZ_JANOCG010000642.1:0-7928 GCF_031412075.1 Rhizobacter sp. | reverse complement strand
CACCGGCAGGTGGTTCGGGCAACCGTCGATCTTCGGCTGGCCCACGCCGGTGTAGAGCACACCGTTCTCGGGCACGTTGCTGCCGGGCGTGGTGCAGGGAATGCGCAACATCGAATTCGCCGGGAATTCAACGGCGCTGCTGGTCTTGGCCTGGATCTCACCCGCGTTGGTCCACAGGTCAGACAGCGGGTTGCCGGCTGCGTCGGTCTCGAAGGGCACGGCCGCAGGCAGGTTGCTGCCACGCAGTCGCGCGTACTGCGAAGCCTGCACGCCACGGATTCGGAAGCTCATGGTCTTGAACTCCGGATCGTGGCGATGCGAGCGCCAGGTCGAGCCGTTGAAGGTCTTGACGACCGACGCGGTCTCGTTCTTGGCCGCTGCCGGCACGCTGGCGAGCGAACGCAGTTGCTGCGGGTTGGCCATGTCGACCCAATCATCGGGCCAGGCACCGGCATAGTCGGCCGCGCCAGGGGCCTTGAAGCCGCTGACCTTGCCGCGGATCACGTCGATGTGGTCGAGCACCGGTTGGTCGAGCGGCTGGGTGATGCCCACTTGCAGCAGCGACGGGTTCGGGAAGCTGTAAGGCGAGTAGCTCTTGCCCTTCGGGTCACGCACTGCGATGGCCACGACGATGTCGGAGCCGTGTTTGACTTCCAGCTTTTCGCCCATGGTCGCGCAGTGGCGCACGTCCTTGTCGGTGTTGTGCCTGGCGGCTGCGAGAGCCAGCGCCTCGACGGCGGCTTCACCCAAGGCATCGCCGTATCGGCCACCACGCGACGGCACGGCGCAGGCGACAAACGCCAGTCGGTCGATCAACTGGCCGCTGTCGACCCAGTTGTTGCCGCTGCGCAGGCCGTCGACGATCATCTTCGGGCTGGCCTGCTTCTTGTCGGTCTGGCCGTGGCGCACCAGGGTGTAGTTGCGCTGGTATTCGCCAGGCCAGAAGTCGTTGTCGCTGCGACGGTCATCCACGCTGAAGGCGCCGCGTGAGTGCCAGTCGGAGCTGGCAAAGAACCACCAGTTGCGGCCTTCGCCGAGCAGCGCGTCCCACACGCCACCGACCTGGCCCGCATAAACGCCGGTGCCGCCGTAGGTCGTGCCGCCGACCGAGTCGAAGCGCACCGTGCCGATGGCGTTGCGGCGCAGGTTGTATTCGCCGCGTCGGTCCGACGCACCGTGGCCCGGCTGGCTCTCGAAGCCGAAAGCCACACCCGGGCCGGCGTTGTTCAGGTTGCGCAGGTGCTCGATGTTGAAGCCGTTGTTGCCGGCCGGATTGAACGGGCCGGCGCGCTCCAGGTGGGCTGGCACGTAGTAGCTGGCGCCCGGGTGCAAGGCAGCCATCCACTTGACGGCCTCGACCGTCTTGACGTGGCCCGCCTCACCGCTCGCGCCGTTCAGCTTGGCAGCGGCGGGGTTCCAATCAGGGCTGGTGCTGTTCAGGCTGCCGGGCACCGAGCAGTCCCAGTTGTTGCCGGTGCCGGTGTTCACGTTGCCGGGCTGGGTGGTGGTGTTGCCACGGCTGGTGTCGCTGTTGCCGCGATCGAAGCAGTACGCCCACTGCGCCAGCGCGTTGGCGTTGCCCAGCGGCGTGTAGCCGGGGGCGGTGGGCAGCTTCTGTTTGTAGATGGCGGCTGGCATCTGGCCGGTGACCACGGCCATCGAGGTGTGCTCATGGCCGGCCACGACCGACTCGACACCCATGAACAGCGGCTCGTTGCGGTAGGCCGCCAGGTACTCGAGCAGCGGGTACTGGAAGGTCTGCACACCTTCCCAGCGCCACATGTTCTGCGTGGCGCCCGAACCCGAAAGATTGCCCTTGGGCGTGACGGCCGGGTTGGTGTTGCGCCACGTGGTGTTGGGGCCTTGCAAGGTGACGCCGTCGGCTGCGTAGACCAGCGGGTAGGCCGGCGTCGCAAGGCTTGCGTCTTCGGCGAGCGTGCAGTTGCGGTTGCCGGTGCCGCCGTGGCCGGCTTGCACGAACCAGTCGAGGCCCCACGGTGTCGCCTCGGTGCGGTCCATCGACTTCTTGACCTTCTTCTGCAACGACACCGCGCCGTCGGAGCAGGTGCTGTGGTTGTGGAAGTCGCCCGCCAGGTAGGTGCCTGACTTGTTGTTGCCGTTGCCCTGGCCGTTGCCGTTGGCACTGGCGGCGAGCGGCGCGGTCGCCAACATCGCGGCGCCGAACGTGGCGGCTGCGGCAAGCGCAATCTGGCTCTTCGTGAAGTCGAAATTCATCAAGGGCTCCTGGACGATGGGTTGTGTGTGATTTGTTACCGATGTTATGAACAACTCATGTCGATGCCGTGACAGCCAGGCCCGTCGAGCGTTCGGCCGCAGACCGGGCTCACCTCACCTCATGTGAAACCCTGATGACGGCCCTTGACCGCACTCGGGAATCCCGGCGTGTGCAGTGCGACCCGGACAATCGCCCCATGGACGAAGTGTTTGGCCTCTTTCCGATTCCGCTGCTGCGCGCACCCGCGGCCCTGCCGGCCGAGCTCGTGCGCGGCTTGGTCGAGCACTTCACGGCGCGCGCCGACCGAGACAACAGCTCCTCACCCCAGCTCAGCCACACCTCGGTGCTCACCCCGGCCGACAGCCCGCTGCTGGTGACGGTGGCCGGGCTCGTCACGCCGAAGTTGGCCGACTTCGGCGGCCTGCTGTTCGGTGAGCGGCTGGGCTGGTCGATCAAGGAGATGTGGGTCAACGTGCTCGACACCGGCGGGCGCCAGGCGATGCACAACCACGCCAACAGCTTCATCTCGGGTGTCATCTACCTGACACAAACGCATGCCGATTCGCGCACCGTGTTCATGAAGTCGCCCGGCGGCACGGAGTTTTCATTCAAGAACGATCACAAGGGTGTCACGACCGGCCCGTACAACGCCGACAAGTGGATCAGCCCGCAACCCGAGCCCGGTGACCTGGTGCTTTTTCCGAGCTACCTGATGCACGCCGTGCCGCAGAACCCGGGTGAGCGGCGCATCTCGCTCGCTTTCAATGCCATTCCGACACACATCGACTCCTGGGGTTATCGGCTCGCCTTCAGTGGCTGAGCCGCTGGCCGGGCGCGCGGGCACGACCACGGCACTCAACCTGCCGGTGGCGCTGGCGCTGATGCTCGCGTCGGGCTTCGCGGCGCTGGCCTGCCAGATCATCTGGACGCAACAGACCGCCATCTGGCTCGGCCACGAAACAACCGCTGTGCTCGCCGTGGTGGGGGCCTTTTTCGCTGGCCTGGCGGTCGGTGCCTTCGCCCTCGGCCGGCGTGTGGAAACAAGCGCCCGGCCGGCGCGCTGGTACGCGGCCTGCGAGCTGGTGATCGGCGCCTGGGGGCTCGCCCTCGTCTTCCTGATTGCACCGGCCGGCCAGGCGCTGCTCGAGCTCACCGGCGAGCAGCCCAGCGTCGTCTGGCAGTGGAGCCTGGCTTTCGTCGGTACCTTTTTGCTGCTGCTGCCTGCCACCGCCGCGATGGGCGCCACGCTGCCCGCGCTCGAGCGGGTGCTGGCGCGCCAGAGCGCGTCGGGCACCGCGCTCGGCGGCTTGTATGCCGCCAACACCTTCGGCGCCGTGCTCGGGGTGCTGGCCGCGGCCTTCTGGTTGGTGCCGACCTTCGGGCTGGCACGCACGGCGATGGCCTGCGCGGCGCTCAACCTGATCTGCGCCGGCGCAACGCTGTGGCTGTTTCGCGGGCGGGCGGCCACCGCTGCGCCCACTCCGATGACCGCACCCGCGCCTGGCCTGATCCCGCTGCTCGCCCTCACTGGCCTGCTGGGCATCGGCTACGAGGTGCTGGTGGTGCGTGTGCTGCGCCAGATGGCGGAGAACACGGTCTACACCTTTGCCATGCTGCTGGCCGTCTACCTGGTGGGCACGGCCCTCGGTGCCGCGGCCTACCAGCGCTGGCTCGCACGGCGTGCACAGACCGGCGCGCTCGGCGAGAAGCTGCTGTTGGCCCTGGCCATCGCCTGCCTGCTCGGCACCGCCAGCCTGTGGATGGCCGAAGGGCTGAAAGCCGCGGTGCTGCAGGTCGCCGGCAGCGGGCTGGTGGCCGCGCTGGCGGCCGAGGCCACACTGGCCGCCGTCGCTTTCTTGTGGCCCACGGTGGTGATGGGTGCGCTGTTCAGCCACCTGTGCACGCAGGCCCTCGCCAGCGGCCTCGGCTTCGGCCGCGCGCTGGCCATCAACACCTTGGGCGCTGCCGTGGCGCCCTTCCTGTTCGGTGTGCTGATCGCTCCGGCGGCCGGCCCGAAGGCGGCCTTGCTGCTGGTGGTGGCGGGTTACCTGCTGCTGGCCTTGCGCTTGCCGCGTCTGAGCCTGCCCGCGGCCGCAACCGCCGCAGCTGCACTCGCGCTGGCCTGGCTCGCACCGCCGCTGGCCTTCGTCGACGTGCCCGAGGGCGGGCGCATCGTGAGCTACCGCGACGGTGCGCTGGGGGCCGTCAGCGTGGTGGAAGATGCGGGCGGTGTGGCGCGCCTTCGCATCGACAACCGACAGCAAGAAGGCAGCAGCGCCACGCTGTATGCCGACGCGCGGCAGGCTTTGCTGCCGCTGCTGCTGCACCCGGCCCCGCGCCGCGCGTTGTTCCTCGGCCTGGGCACCGGCGTGACGGCCAACGCCGCCGCGCAAGACACGCAGCTGCAGGTCGACGCGGTGGAGCTGCTGCCTGAAGTGATCGCCGCCTCCAGCCACTTCACACGCCCCCTCAACGACGGCCTGCCCAACCCCCGCCTCCACGTGATCACCGGCGACGCACGCCGCTTCGTGCGCGCCACGAGTCGCCACTACGACCTGATCGTGGCCGACAACTTCCACCCGGCGCGCAGCGGATCGGCTTCGCTTTACACGGTCGAGCACTTCCGCGCCGTGCGTGCACGGCTGGCACCGGGCGGCGTGTTCTGCCAATGGCTGCCGCTGCACCAGCTCGACCTGACCACGCTGCGCAGCATCGTGCGTGCCTTTGTCGACGCCGAGCCGCAAGCCTGGGCCCTGCTGTCGACCTTCAGCCTGGAAACGCCGGTGCTGGGCCTGGTGACGCGAGCCGACGGTGGCCGCTTTGACCGCGCGCAGTTGCAGGCCAGGCTGCAAGGCGCGGCGCTGACCCGTCCCTTGTCCGATTTCGGCCTGCACGACGAGCTGGCGCTGTGGGGCGGCTTCGTGGCTGGCCCCGCTTCGCTGGCGCGTTATGCCAACGGGGCCCCACCCAACAGCGACAACCACCCCATCGTCGCCTACCGCGCGCCGCGCATCACCTACGCACCCGACTCGCTGCCGCGCGAGCGCCTGCTGGCACTGCTGGGCGAGCTGGATGTGGCGCCAGAAGAGGTGGTGTCGACAACGACTGACGGCACCTGGCCGCCGCGGCTCGCGGCCTACTGGCAGGCACGCGACCGCTTCTTGCTGGCGGGCCGCGACGTGCGGCCGTCGAACGACGTGCAGCGCATGCTGGCGCAGGTGCGCGAGCCGCTGCTCGAGGTCATGCGCATCAGCCCCGAATTCCGGCCCGCCTACGACCCGCTGCTGCAGATGGCCGTGGCGTTGGCGCGCACCGATGCGCCGGGTGCACGCGCATTGCTCACCGAGCTGGCCCGCTTGCAGCCGGCGCGTGCCGAGGGCCTGCGCGCGTTGCAAACTTTGGAGCAGGCGCGGCCATGAGCGACTCCGTGCTCGCCAGCACGCAGGCTGAAGCCCAGGTCGAGGCCAGCCGCTTTTTCGGCGAAGAGCCGGCGCAAGCCTGGCGCCCGTCCAACCGGTGGTGGCCCGCGCTGCTGCGCAGAGCCCGCGTGCTGGGCGTGGTCGCTGCCGTCTGCTGTGTGTTGGCTGGCGTGGTCGGCGGCGTGGCCTGGGCTTTCTTCTACACCGCGCCCATCGAAGCAGCCGCAGTCGACGATGTGGTGGACAACTTCGAGAACACCGCCGCGGTGCCACCTCGCCGTGCGCTCGCACAACACACCGCGACCCCATCGCCCACGCTGAACATCACTCGAAAAGGCGCCGAGTGGCACATCGAGGCCTTCGGTGTGTCGCGCATGCAGGTGGCGCAGCGGCTGTCGCAAGTGAGCGGCTCGCCCTTGTCAGGCGACCTGGCCGCGCTTGCTGCCACACCCCCGGTGCAACTGAGCTGGCAGGGCCGCGGCGCGGCCGGTGCGTGGCAGGCCGTGCTCGGCCACGAGGTGAGCTTTGCCACGCAGTGCAGCACCCGGCGCTGCCGCGTGTGGATTGCCGGCGCCGGCTCGGTAGGTGCCAGCCCGGCGGCGCCCAGCGCCTTGCCGGTCACTGCGCCGCCACCGGCGCCAGCGAGCACCGAGGTGGCCGCGTCGACGCCGCTGAGCGACAGCGCCGATCCGCGTGTCGCCGCCCACCACGACTGATTTGCAGAGAACGCAGACAATGACGCGCATCTGTTTTCACCGCCTCTGCGTACACACGCTCACGATGCGAACCCTTTTGACCCTGGCCACCTGGGCCGCCAGCGCGAGCCCCGCTTCCGCCATCGAGCCGGCGGCCTGCGAGTCACTGACCCCGCGCAACGAGCGGCGTGAAATCACCTGTGCGCTGAAGGCCACCCCAGCCATGCAGCGCCTTCGCTTCAAGGCCCATTTTTCCGGCAGCCACGACGACACCACGGCGGCCTTGAAGCTCACGCTCGATGGCGCCCCGCTTACATGCGGGCCCGGCAGCAAGACCTACCTCGAAGGCGAAGACGGCGACGTGGCGCTGGAGTGCCGCTTCTCGGTCGCGCCCGGTGCCAGCGCCACACGCAGCGTGCGGGCGCTGATCTCCTGGCACCACGCCGAGTACACACGCTTCGAGCTGGTCACCGAGTGAGCCCGGCCGCGCAGCGTGTGGGCGTGTTGCTGCTGGTGCTGTGCATTGCACTGCAAGCCATGGCCCACGTGACACAGCGCGCGGCGGCTGGCCTCCACTACCACTTGCCCGTGGCAGACAGCGTGGTCATGGAGCTCGCATCGCGTGACGATGACCATGACCACGACGACGCGCATCACCATGGTCACGAAGACGATCAGGGCCACACCCACCAACACCTTGCCGAGCATGAGCACGCGCTGGCCGACGCCAGCGTCAGGTACGTGGTCGATGGCGACGAAAGCGCGGTGCCCAAACCCCCGGCGCCACCCCCACGCGGGCACGACCTCGATGGCCTGTTCGTCAGCCTGTCGCTCGCAGCGAGCCCGGTCGAGCGCGAGCGTTGGCCGGTTGAATCGGGGCCGCTGATCCGATCGGTCGTCACCGCCCCGCTGGAGCGGCCACCCCGCTGCTGAGCGCCACCCCGCGCGTTACCAGCTTCGCACCGCACACCCGCCTCGCCCGACCGGCCCGCCGCGCCGGGCCGAGGTGCGGGAGTGTGTGTGTGCGATCACCAAAACTGCATGCGGCTGCCCGGCCCCGGCCCGGCGGCCTGGAGATTCCTTTGAAGACCACCCCACCTCACACCCGGCGGCCGCGACGGCACGCGCTGGCCCTGGCTGCCCTGGCGGCGCTCTCTTCGCCCGCCCATGCCGGCGGCGAACAAGAGCTGCCCAAGGTCATCATCACCGGCTCTGGCCCCGGCCAGGTCGGCGTGGCCGATTCCGCCAACGTCGGCACCGTGACCCAGAAGCAGCTCGAAGCCCGCACCGTCTACCGCCCCGGCGAACTGCTGGAGGCCGCACCCGGGCTGATCGTCAGCCAGCACAGCGGCGAGGGCAAAGCCAACCAGTTCTACCTGCGCGGCTTCAACCTCGACCACGGCACCGACCTGCGCACCACCGTCGACGGCATGCTCGTCAACCAGCGCAGCCATGGCCACGGCCAGGGCTGGACCGACCTCAACTTCGTCATCCCCGAACTCGCCACCGGGCTGCGCTACAAGAAGGGACCCTATTACTCGAGCGAGGGCGACTTCTCTTCAGCCGGCGCCGTGGAAA
>NZ_JANOCG010000641.1:0-2618 GCF_031412075.1 Rhizobacter sp. | reverse complement strand
GACATGGAGCACCACCGCGCCGACCCGATGAGCTTGCCCGAGGTGCCGGTGCGTAACCTGCCGCCCGAGGTGATCGGCTACATCTACCCGAGCCGCTATTGCCAGTCAGACCGCCTGGTCAAGATGCGATCAACGAGTTTGGCCATCTGTGGCAGGGCTACAGCCGGGTGCAGGCGATCCAGCAGTGGGTGCAGCGGCATGTGAGCTTCACGTCGAACACCAGCAACTCCAACACCTCGGCGGTCGACACGCTGATCGAGCAGGTGGGTGTGTGCCGCGACTTTGCGCATTTGATGATTGCGCTGTGCCGGGCGGTCAACATCCCGGCGCGTTTTGCCACCGGCACCGACTACGGCGCCGACCCGGTGCTCGGGCCGCCCGACTTCCACGCCTATGTGGAGGTCTACCTCGGAGACCGCTGGTACATCTTCGACCCCTCGGGCACCGCCATCCCGATGGCCTTCGTGCGCTTTGGCACCGGCCGCGACGCCGCCGACGTGGCCTTTGCCACCATCTTCGGCGGTGTGCGCTCGGGCTCGCCGATGATCCGCGCCTGGGCGGTGGAAGACGCGTCGCGCGGCTTCGAGATGCCCTACCGCTGCCCGCAGGCGCTGTCGACCGATGGCGGATTGGTGTCGAACTAGCTTTTGAACGGGTTGGCGGTGGCAAACCACAAGCCGATGCCGGTGGCGATGATGAACGCGCCGTCGAGCACACCCACCAGCAGGAACACCTTGCCTTGCAGCGGCTCCATCAGCTCGGGCTGACGTGCCGAGGCTTCGAGGTACTTGCTCGCCATCACGCCCACACCGAGGCAGGAGCCGATGGCGCCCAGGCCGATCATGTGGCCGACGGCGAGCGGAACGAGGTTGATGCTGTCCATGTGTTTTCTCCTTGGGTTGGTTCAAGGAGATCGTCTCGCGGCGCTCGCATGACGTCCATGACCTGGGACGTCATGGGGGCGAGTTCAGCTGTCTGCTTTGATCCCGCGCGCGGTGATGATCTCCGACAGCATCGCGGTGTCGGCCTTCATGCGCTGCGCCAGCCCCTCGGGGATGCTGCCCACGGCCTGCCAGCCGGCGGCGAGCACACGCGCTTGCGTTTCAGGTTGCTGCATCACTTCTGCGATGGCAGCGGCCAGGCGCGCGATGGCGGGCTTGGGCAGCGAGGCCGGGCCCACCAGGGCGGTCCAGATTTCGAGGTCGGTGCCCGTGACGCCTGCCTCGCGCAAGGTCGGCACATCGGGCACCAGGCTGCTGCGCGCCGGAGAGGTGATGCCGATGGCCTTCAGCTTGCCGGCCTTGACCTGCGGCATCGCGATGCCCGGCGGCAGCAGCGAGAGCTGGATCTGCCCCCCCAGCAATGCATTCGCCACCTGCGGGTTGCCGGCGAAGGGCACGTGCACCGCGGCGATGCCGGTCTTGCTCTTGAGCAGCTCCATGCCCAGGTGAGCCACCGTGCCATTGCCGGGCGTGCCGTAGTTGCCCTTGTCGCCCAGACCCCGTGCCCACTGCAGCAGCTCGGCCGGCGTGTTGCCGGTGGCGCTGCCGGCAGCGGTGAGCAGCAACGGCGCGGTGCCCAGCAACGAGATCGGCGCGAAGTCGCGCGCCGGGTCGAAGGGTGTGGCCGGGTTGAGCAGCTTGGCCACCGTCAGGTTGCCGTTGATCAGCACACCGAGCGTGTGCTCGTCGGTGGCACGGGCCAATTGATCGGCGCCGATGTTGCCCGAGGCGCCGGGTTTGTTGTCGACCACCACCGGTTGGCCCAGCACCCGCGCCAGGCCGTCGGAGAGTGCGCGTGCCATCAGGTCGGGTGTGGAGCCCGCAGGGAAGCCCACCACGATGCGCAGCGGCTTGCTCGGCCATGTGGCCTGTGCCCAGGCCATCGTGGTGACGAAGGGGCTTGCGGCGATGGCGCCCAGGAAATGTCGTTTGCCGATCATGGGAACGTCTCTTGCAATGGGGTGTTGAGCCTACGCCAGAATCGGTGCACACCAGGAGCCTGACCCATGAACCTGCTTGTTCGCAATGCAACGCTCCCCGATGGCTCGACCGGCGTCGACGTCTTGGCCCAGGCCGGGCGCATCGTGGCGGTCGGCCCGCAATTGAGCGCCCCCGAAGGCACACCGGTGCTCGAGGCTGAAGGCTACCTGCTGAGCCCGCCTTTCGTCGACGCGCATTTCCACATGGACGCCACGCTCAGCCATGGCCTGCCGCGTGTCAACCAGAGCGGCACGCTGCTCGAAGGCATAGCGCTGTGGGGCGAGCTCAAACCGCTGCTCACCCAAGAGGCGCTGGTCGAGCGGGCGCTGCAGTACTGCGACTGGGCGGTGGCCAAGGGCCTGCTCGCCATCCGCACCCATGTCGATGTGTGCGACGAGCGGCTGTTGGCGGTTGACGCTCTGCTGCACGTCAAAGCGCAGGTGAAGCCCTACCTCGACATGCAGCTGGTGGCCTTTCCGCAAGACGGTGTGCTGCGCGCACCGAATGCACTGGTCAACCTGAAACGTGCGCTCGACCGCGGCGTCGACGTGGTCGGCGGCATCCCGCACTTCGAGCGCACCATGGCCGATGGCGCCGAGAGCGTGCGCCTGTTGTGCGAGGTGGCAGCCGAGCGTG
>NZ_JANOCG010000640.1:0-2280 GCF_031412075.1 Rhizobacter sp. | reverse complement strand
GCCAGGGCAGGTCGAACGGTTCGAGCGCGGCGGTGAGGCATGACAGGAATCGCTGCAACTGGTCGTCTTCATCGGCCGACACCCAGGCCAGCGCGCAGCCCTCGGGCAGCTGGCGGATCTGCCGTGTGAGCGCCGAGGTCTTGCCGTAGCCCGCAGGCGCCAGCAGCAGGGTCAGGCGCTGCTGCATCAGCGCGTGGCCCAGGGTCTCTTCCAGCGCGGGCCGCGCCACCAGGCTGGTGCGCGGGCGCGGCGGCTGGATCTTGGCGAGGGCGAACGTGGGCGCCGGCGGCGAAGCTTGCATGCCCACATTTTGCCCAAACCCCATGGCTCCTTTGGGCGATGCCAACCCCGTAGAGCCTGCACACACTGGCCACCATGTACGTCATTCACCACGCCCACCTGATGGACCTGGCCTGCCGCGCCACGACCCACGCAAACCCCGGTGAACACCGCTTCTGCGCCGCCGGCCCGGCCAATGGGGTGAACGACTTCCAGGTCTGGATGCACACCCTGCCCCCTGCCGCACACACCCCCGTGCAGCAGCACGGCGGCAGCTTCGCCGCGCTGGTGCTGGCCGGCAGCGGCAAGCTGCTGATCAACGGCGGGCCACTGCGTTTCCAGTCGCCTTGCACCCTGGTCGTGCCACCGCACAGCGACTTCCAGCTCGTCAACAACGCCGCCGTGCCCTTGCTGGTGGTGAGCGTGTTCACGGCCGAGCCCACCGCGCGCTGAGCTCTCCCCCCAAAGGGTGTGGCCCGTCGCCAAGCCGGCCGATGGCTCCTTCAGGCGATGCCTGGCCCGCTCGTTCGCGGAAAACTGCCGACCCATGCCGAAGCCCGTTTCGGCACCACAGCCAAACGCCCCAAGGAATCGACCATGAACACGGCCACCCTCACCGCCCAGCCCACCCAAGCCACCACCACCGCGCCCCGCTTCGACATGTACCAGCCCATCCACAAGGGCCTGCGCCACTTCATGTGCGACACCTTGTCGCGCGTCGGCCGGGTCGATGTGTTCGATGTGGAACAGCTGGCCCGCACGATGGCCCAGCTCGAAGCCCTGCTGGGCTTGTGCGCCAAGCACCTGGCCCACGAAGACGTGTTCTTGCACACCGCCATCGAGGCCCGCGTGCCCGGTGGCGCGGGCCGCACCGTCGATGACCACGCGGAGCACCTGCACAGCATCGACGCCCTGCGTGGCGAGGCCCGTGCATTGCTGGCCGCACCCGACGGCGAGCGCATGTCGCTCGCGCTGCGCCTGTACCGCCACCTCGCCCTCTTCGTGGCCGAGAACCTGCAGCACATGCACATCGAAGAGACCGCCAACAACGCCTTGCTGTGGGCGCACTACAGCGACGCCGAGCTGGTGGAGATCCGCGACCGCCTGCTCGCCACCATCGCCCCCGCCGACCACATGGAAGTGCTGCGCTGGATGATTCCGGCACTCAGCCCGGTGCAACGTGCCGGCCTGCTCGGCGAGATGAAGGCGCACGCCCCGGCCCCGGTGTTCGACGCCGTGATCGAGCTGGTGCGCCCGCATCTCGACATCCGCGACTGGACCCAGCTCGCCAGCGCCATTGGCCTGCCCCAGCAGGCCGGGCTAGTGAACTTCCCTTGAGCCGCCGCCTGAATCGACCCGGAGAAACACAGTGAACAAATGGTTGAAACGAGGCGCCATCGGCGTCGTGGGCTTGGTCGCCGTCGCGGCCTCGGCGATCGTGGTCGGTGCCCAGATCGGCGAGCGCAAGATGAACCGCACGGTCGACGTGAAGATCTCGCCGGTGGCGTATCAAAACGACGCCGCCAGCATCGAGCGCGGCCGCTACCTCTACCTCTCGCGTGGCTGCACCGAATGCCACGGCGTCAACGGCGCCGGCAAAGATGTGGTCAACGATGGAAAGGGCATGCACATCCACGCCCCCAACATCACGCCGGGCCCGGGCAACGTGGTCGCCCAATACACCGCCGACGACTGGGTGCGCACCTTGCGCCACGGCGTCAAGCCCAATGGCAAACCCGCCATCGTGATGCCGAGCGAAGACTACGCGCGCCTGACGGACGGCGACCTCGCCGCGATGGTCGCCTACATCCGCCAGATGCCGCCGGTCGAGGGCCGCAGCGCGGTGCTCGAGCTGCCGCCGCTGGTGAAGACCTTGTACGCCACCGGCGTGATGCACGACGCGGCCGAGGTCATCGACCACAGCCTTCCGCCCTCGACACCCGTGCCTGAGTCGGTGAACGCGCAACACGGCGCCTACGTCACCAACTCGTGCATCGGCTG
>NZ_JANOCG010000639.1:0-3637 GCF_031412075.1 Rhizobacter sp. | reverse complement strand
ATGGCGCCGAACTGGCTGATGGCGCCGTCGACCGGGCAGATCAGGTCGGCCCGGGCCAAAGGACGCGCGCCAGGCTTCAGGGCGCGGGTGAAAAACTCGTTGAAGCTGGGGTAGCTGGCGGTGTCGGGGTTGGCCGCTTCGCTCATGTTGACGCCGTAGCGCTTCACGAACCAGTCGATCAGATGCGTGGTCAGCGCGCCGCCCTGGGCCGATGCCACCCTGCCAGCCAGGGCCGTGAGCATCTGTTTGGGCATGAGGTATTGCGGCAAGACGGCAAGGCGGTCGGACACGGCGTTCTTCGGAGTGACGGAGAGGGCGGATTCTAGGGAGTCGCCCGGCCGCAGCGATTGAGCGCAAGTGCGGGAGTACACGACTCATAGTCATGTTCAATGCCTGGTCTTGGCGCAATTCATCGCCGCAATGCTGCGGCGCAACTAAGATTTGCTCCGGTTCACGGCTCGGATCGCCTCGGCTACCCGGGTCAGCCAAGTTCACCTCTAACTCATCCACCCACCAAGGAAGCCCACATGTCACTCATCAACACCCAAGTTCAGCCCTTCAAGGCTCAGGCATTCAAGCAGGGCAAGTTCATCGAGGTGACCGAGCAGTCCCTCAAGGGCAAGTGGTCGACGCTGATCTTCATGCCGGCTGCCTTTACCTTCAACTGCCCGACCGAAGTCGAAGACGCGGCCGAGCACTACGCCGAGTTCCAGAAGCTGGAAACCGAGGTCTACATCGTCACCACCGACACGCACTTCGCGCACAAGGTGTGTGCACGAGACCTCGCCGGCCGTCGGCAAGGCCCAGTTCCCGCTGGTGGGTGACCCCACGCACCAGTTGACCCGCGCTTTCGGCGTGCACATCGAAGAAGAAGGCCTGGCCCTGCGCGGCACCTTCGTCATCAACCCCGAAGGCGTGATCAAGACCGCCGAAGTGCATGACAACGCGATTGCCCGCGACGTCAAGGAAACCCTGCGCAAGCTGAAGGCTGCGCAGTACGTGGCCAAGAACCCGGGCCAGGTCTGCCCCGCCAAGTGGAATGAAGGCGCGAAGACGCTGACCCCGTCGCTCGACCTGGTCGGCAAGATCTAAGCCCTTTCCCCGCTTTTGTCTGAGCCCGCCCACCGCCACGCGCGGTGGGCCCCCCGCCGGCCACAAAGGTTTGCGTCAACGGGGTCGCTCGTCCCGAATTTCACAGATCCCTCGGAGCACACCACCATGTTGGATGCCAATCTCACAGCCCAGTTGAAGGCCTACCTCGAGCGGGTCCGCGAGCCGTTCGAGATGGTGGCCTCGCTCGATGACAGCCAGAACTCACGCGACATGCGCACGCTGCTCGAGCAGGTCGCCGAGCTGTCGCCCCACATCACGCTCAAGACCGACGGCACCGATGCGCGCAAGCCGTCGTTCTCGCTGAACCGCATCGGCTCCAGCATGGGCCTGCGTTTCGCTGCGATCCCGCTCGGCCATGAGTTCACCTCACTCGTGTTGGCGCTGCTGTGGGTCGGTGGCCACCCGCCCAAGGCCGAGCCCGAGGTGATCGATCAGATCAAGAGCCTCGACGGTGAGTACCGCTTCGAGGTCTACATGTCGCTGACCTGTCACAACTGCCCGGACGTGGTGCAGGCGCTGAGCCTGATGGCCGTGCTCAACCCGAAGGTGAAGGTCACCATCGTTGACGGTGGCCTCTTCCAGCAAGAAGTGGAAGCGCGCCAGATCATGGCGGTGCCGGCGGTCTATCTGAATGGCGAAATGTTCGCCTCGGGCCGCATGACGACCGAAGAGATCGTGGCCAAGCTCGATACCAAGTCGGTCGAGCGCGAGGCCGCCAAGCTCGACGCCCGCGAGCCGTATGACGTGCTGGTGGTAGGCGGTGGCCCCGCTGGCGCAGCAGCCGCCGTGTACGCCGCACGCAAGGGCATCCGCACAGGCGTGGCAGCCGAGCGATTCGGTGGTCAGGTGAACGACACGCTCGCCATCGAGAACTACATCTCGGTGCTGGAGACCGACGGGCCGAAGTTCGCCATGTCGCTCGAGCAGCACGTGAAGGCCTACAACGTCGACGTGATCAACCTGCAGCGGGGGGAGAAGCTGATCCCGGCCGCGCAGCCGGGCGGCCTGGTCGAGGTGCAGTTCGCAAGCGGCGGCTCGCTCAAGAGCAAGACGGTGATCCTGTCGACCGGCGCGCGCTGGCGCAACGTCAACGTGCCGGGCGAGGAGACGTACAAGAACAAGGGCGTGGCCTACTGCCCGCACTGCGACGGCCCGCTGTTCAAGGGCAAGCGCGTGGCGGTGATCGGTGGCGGCAACTCGGGTGTCGAGGCCGCCATCGACCTGGCGGGTGTGGTGGCCCAGGTGACGCTGATCGAGTTTGCCGACAAGCTGCGCGCCGATGCCGTGCTCGTGAAAAAGTTGCAGAGCCTGCCCAACGTGGTGATCCACACCAACGCGCAAACCACCGAGATCACCGGCGACGGCCAGAAGGTCAACGGCCTGACCTACACCGAGCGTGCCAGCGGCGAGTCACGCCATGTGGAGCTCGAGGGTGTGTTCGTCCAGATCGGACTGGTGCCCAACACCGAGTGGCTGAAGGGCACGATCGAGCTGTCGCGCCATGGCGAGATCGTGGTCGACGCGAAGGGCCAGACTTCGCTGCCAGGCGTGTTTGCGGCCGGCGACGTGACGACGGTGCCGTTCAAGCAGATCATCATCGCGGCCGGTGATGGCGCGAAGGCGGCGCTAGGTGCCTTCGACCACTTGATGCGGTCTTGAGCCGGTGCTAGGGCGAGATCGCGGCCAGCAACTCGGTCTCGATCTCGATCTGCATCCTGTTTTGCTGCAGCGCCGAGCCGTCGATCAGGAAGGTGTCTTCCACCCGCTCGCCGAGCGTGGTGATCTTGGCGAGCTGCAGGTTGATGCGATGTTGCGCCAGCACGCGCGCAATGGAATACAGCAGCCCCGATCGGTCGCTGGTCGACACACCCAGCAGCCAGCGCTGGCCGCGCTCATCGGGGCGCAGCGTCACACGCGGCGTGATCGGGAACGACTTCACGCGCCGCGACAAGCGCCCGCGTGAGGGTTCGGGCAAGGGCCCATCGGCCTTGAGCGCGAGCGTGGCCTGGGTCTCCACCAGGGAGATCAGGTCGCGGTAGTGCTGGTCGATCTGCGGGCTGATCACCTGGAAGGTGTCGAGCGCATAACCGGCGCGCGTGGTGTGGATCTTGGCGTCGAGAATGTTGAAGCCGGCGCTGTCGAAGTAGCCGCAGATGCGGGCAAACAGGTCGGGCCGGTCGGGTGCATACACCAGCACCTGCAGGCCTTCGCCCAATGACGACAGGCGGGCGCGAACCACCGGCTCTCGCGTTTCGACGACGCGAAACAGCGAGCGTGCGTGCCAGGCGATGTCGCCCGCGTCGTGGCGCACGAAGTAGCTCAGCTCCAGCGTGGCCCACAGCGGTACTTCGGTGCCGGGCAGCAGCGAGTAGAGGTTGAGCGTGTGCCGCGCCTCCTGCTTGCGGGCCTCGATCTCGGCGTCCAGGTTGGGCTGGGCACCGCCCAGGGCGCGCAGGGTGTAGCGGTACAGGTCTTCCAGCAGCTTGGCCTTCCAGGCGTTCCACACGCGCGGGCTGGTGCCGCG
>NZ_JANOCG010000638.1:0-2355 GCF_031412075.1 Rhizobacter sp. | reverse complement strand
GACATGGCCGAAGGCCTGAAGGCCATGGCGCTCGAAGGGCATGGCCTGGCGTTTCTGCCCAACAGCTCGGTCGAGAAAGAAATGCGCAGCAGCCGCCTGGTGCGTGCGTCGGCCCCGGGCAGTTGCGAGCTGTCGATGGAGGTGCGCATCTACCGCGAGCGGCCCGAGATGGCGCGCCACACCAAACCCGGCGCGCAGGCGCTGTGGGACTTCTTGCGCGCCGGCGCTGACGCCTGAGGAACACATCTTGCACAGTGTTCCCACTCGTGGCGGCTGGCGCGTCGTGGCCCTACATTGCGGCTTTCTACGTGGTTCCGCGTAGGCCGTCGCTATCTAGAATCGCGTTCTTGGCTGACCGGCCCTGATCGCCGCTTGTTGATTCCTAACCCAAAGGAGTTCGTATGAAGAAGTCACTGTTTGCTCTGGCCGCCGTGCTGGCCGCCACCGGCGCCGTTCACGCGCAGACCACCGACACGCTGAAGAAGATCAAGGACAGCGGTGTGGTCACCATGGGCGTGCGCGAGTCCTCTGGTTTGTCTTACACCCTGGGCGATGGCAAGTACGTCGGCTTCCACATCGACGTGTGCACCAAGGTCATCGCCGACATCGAGAAGCAGGTCGGCCGCAAGGTCGAGACCAAGTACCAGCCGGTGACCTCGCAGAACCGCATTCCGCTGGTGCAAAACGGCACCGTCGACATCGAGTGCGGCTCCACCACCAACAACGCCACCCGGCAGAAGGATGTGGCTTTCGCGATGACCACCTTCGTCGAAGAAGTGCGCATCGCCGTCAAGGCCAACTCGGGCATCACCGGCATTGGCCAGCTCACCGGCAAGACGGTCGCCACCACCACCGGCACCACCTCCGTGCAGACGCTGCGCAAGCACGAGCGCGCCAACGGCGTCGACTTCAAGGAGCTCTTTGGCAAGGACCACGCCGACAGCTTCCTGCTGCTCGAATCGGGCCGTGCCGACGCGTTCGTGATGGACGGCTCCATCCTGGCCTCGAACATCGCCAAGTCGAAGAACCCGGCTGACTTCAAGGTCGTGGGCGAAGTGCTGAGCGTCGAGCCCATTGCCATCATGCTGCGCAAGGACGACGCGGCCTTCAAGAAGGCCGTTGACGACAGCATCAAGGCACAGATCCAGTCGGGCGACATGGCCAAGACCTACGACAAGTGGTTCCTGCAGCCCATCCCGCCCGCGGGCGCCAAGGTCGGCTTGCCGGTGAGCGACGCCACCAAGGCGGCCTGGGCCAACCCGAATGACAAGCCGATGGAAGACTACGCGGCCAAGAAGTAAGCAGGCTGCCTGCAGGTAAGCCCTAGCGCCGATTGGCGCAGGGCTTGCTTACATTCCAGAACGCGGCGGCGGCTCTACCGGTGCCGCGTTTTCCATTGGGGGCTTTGCCGCGCACAGCCTGCACGCCGTCACAACACAGGGAGTGAGCCTTGGGGCAATCATGGGACTGGCAGGTTTTCCTGCGAGACGACGGGGGCGGGCGCACCTACCTGGAGTGGCTGCTGTCGGCCTGGGGCTGGACGCTGTCGGTGTCATCCCTGGGTCTGGTGGTGGCCTTGGTGGTGGGCTCGTTGATGGGCATCTTGCGCACCACGCCCAACAAGGGGCTGGTGTTCCTGGGCAACGCCTGGACCGAGCTGTTTCGCAACATTCCGCTCCTGGTACAGGTTTTCCTCTGGTACCACGTGATCCCCTCGCTCTTCCTGGGCCTGCGCCAGGTGCCGAGCTTCGTGCTGGTGGTGTTTGCCTTGGGCTTCTTCACCTCGGCGCGCATCTCCGAGCAGGTCAAGGCGGGCATCGAAGCTCTCCCCAAGGGCCAGCGCTACGCCGGCCTGGCCATGGGCCTTACCTTGCCGCAGACCTACCGCTTCGTGCTGCTGCCGATGGCGTTTCGCATCGTCATCCCGCCGCTCACCAGCGAGTCGATGAACATCATCAAGAACTCGTCGGTGGCCTTTGCGGTGAGCGTGGCCGAGCTGACGATGTTTGCCATGCAGGCGCAGGAAGAGACCTCGCGCGGCATCGAGGTCTACCTGGCTGTGACCGGGCTGTATTTCGTGTCGGCCTTCGCCATCAACCGCATTGCTTTGTTCATTGAGAACAGAGTCCAAGTCCCCGGAATGATCGGAGGCAGCAAGTGAATTTGGACTTTGCCTTCCTCAACTGGGGCGTCGTCGGCAGCTTCATTGCCAAAGGCTTCTTCTTCTCGATCCAGCTCACCGTCATCGCCATGATCGGCGGCATTGCGCTCGGCACCGTGCTCGCATTGATGCGCCTGTCGGGCAAGAAGTGGCTGGTGATGCCGGCGGCGTTCTACGTCAACACCCTGCGCTCC
>NZ_JANOCG010000637.1:0-36281 GCF_031412075.1 Rhizobacter sp. | reverse complement strand
CCCAACCGAAGGCCCCGCGTGGCACGCTGGTGGCGATGGTGGGCACACGCGCTTCGTGCCAGCCGATGCCGGTGTTGATGATCGTGGCGCCGGCTTGTTCGATGGCCTTGGCAAGCATCACCACCTCGGGCCAGGAGCTGCCGTCGGGGATCAGGTCGATCATCGACAGGCGGTAGATGATGATGAAGTCGGGCCCCACGGCTTCGCGTGTGCGGCGCACGATCTCCACCGCCAGACGCATGCGGTTTTCGTAAGCGCCGCCCCATTCGTCGTCACGCTTGTTGGTGTGGGTGACGAGGAACTGGTTGATGAAGTAGCCCTCGCTGCCCATCACCTCGACACCGTCGTAACCCGCTTCACGCGCCAGCTTGGCGCAGCGCACGAAGGCGCGGATCTGCCGCTCGACGCCGCGCGCGCTCAGCTCGCGCGGCGTGAAGGGTGAGATCGGCGACTGGATGCGCGACGGCGCCACACAAAATGGCTGGTAGCCATAACGCCCGGCATGCAGGATTTGCAGCGCGATCTTGCCGCCCTCGGCGTGCACCGCGTCGGTCACGATCTTGTGGCGCTTGGCCGCACCGCTGGTGCTCAGCGTGCCACCGAAGGGCTTGAGCCAGGCTTCGATGTTGGGCGAAAAACCGCCCGTGACCATCAGGCCCACGCCACCGCGCGCTCGCTCGGCGAAGAAGGCGGCCATCGCGGGGAAATGTTTGCGCCCGTCTTCCAGCCCGGTGTGCATGCTGCCCATCAGCACGCGGTTCTTGAGGGTGGTGAAACCCAGGTCGAGCGGCGCGAGCAGGTGGGGGTAGGGCTGCATGGCGTGGGTCAGGAAGTGTCGACGCGCGATGTTAGGGCCTCCAGCAGCCGGTCGATATCGGCCTCGCTGTGTGCGGCCGAGAGCGAAATGCGCAGCCGCGCCGTGCCTTCGGGCACGGTGGGTGGGCGGATGGCGGGCACCCACAGGCCTTGTGCGTCAAGCGTGGCCATCACGGCCAGCGCGTCGGCGTTGTGGCCGATGATGAGCGGCTGCACGGCCGTCTCTGATGCGGGGTGTTGCCAACGCAGGCCGGCGGTGCCGGCGCGCAGGCGGGTGATGAGGCGCGTGAGTTGCTCGCGCCGCCAGCCCTCGGCGGCGATCACCTTCAGGCTGGCGCGCACCGCCTGCACCACCATCGCCGGCGTGGAGGTGGCAAAGATGTAGGTGCGTGCGCGCTGCAAGACCCACTCGATGGTGCTGGCCTCACCGGCGACAAACGCACCCGCACAGCCGGCCGCCTTGCCCAGCGTGGCCATGTAGACGAGGCGCGGTGAGTTCAGCCCCAGGTGCACGGCGGTGCCACGCCCTTCGCGGCCGAGCACGCCAAAGCCGTGGGCGTCGTCGATCAGCAGCAGCGCGTCGTGTTCTTCGCACAAGGTGAGCAACGCGTGCAGCGGGGCGATGTCGCCGTCCATGCTGAACACGGCGTCGGTGACGATGAGCTTGTTGTCCGCCTTGGACGCGACCAGCTGCTGCGCGAGTGTGGCCAGGTCGTGGTGCGGGTAGATGTGCGCCTCGGCGCGCGAGAGCCGCACACCGTCGATCAGGCAGGCGTGGTTGAGGGCGTCGCTGAACACCGCGTCGCCCCGCCCCACCAGCGCCGGCACCAGGCCCACGTTGGCCATGTAGCCCGCGCCGAAAAACAGTGCACGGGGGCGGCCGACAAAAGCGGCGAGCTCATGCTCCAGCGCTTCATGCGGCGCTTCGTGGCCGCTCAGCAGAGCCGAGCTGGTGGTGCCCACGCCGTACTGTGCGGCGGCTTCTTGCGCCGCACGGATCAGCGCCGGGTGCTGGGCCAGTCCGAGGTAGTCGTTGCTCGCAAAAGACAAGACGCGCGCACCGGCGATTTGCAGGCGCGGCCCGTCTTTCACGTCGACCACACGGCGCTTGCGGCGCAGGTGCTGCGCGTCGAGCGCCGCGAGGCGGCTTTCGAAGTGGTCCGTCAGAAGGCGTAGCTCAGGCCGACGCCGAACAAGTTGGCGCTGCCCGAGCCGCGCGGGTAGTCGACGTTCACGTAATCGAAGCTGCCGGTCAGGCTGAGTTTGGGCGTGAGCGTGTAGGCGATGCCGAGGCCGACGTAAGGCTCGATGCTGCTCTCTGAACCTGAGTTGCCGAAGGGCGCGGAGTAGTCCCCATCGACCGACGCCAGGCCGAAGCGGCCGATGCCGGTGAACTTGGGCGCGAGCGGCAGGAAAAACGCGCCACCGGCCGACAAGGCACTGGCCGAATAGCTGCCCGAGAAGGGGCCGCTGTTCAGGCCCACCGAACCGAAGTCGGTGTAGGCGAGCTCCACCGCCCATTCCTTCGTGAGCTTGTAGCCACCGTAGATCTTGAGACCGGTGTCACTCTTGTCGCAGCTCGACCAGCCGCCGCAGTTGGGGTCTTGCTGGGTGAGGCCGAGGCTGGCGCCGACGTAAACCTGGGCCAGGGTGGAGCTGCAGGTCAGGAATGCTCCGAGTGCGAGCAGTGTTTTTTTCATGAGGGTTCTCCTGTGAGTGGGCGGTGTTGCGGCGGGCGATTTTAGGAGTGGCGTTCGGCCACCTCGTTAGCAAATGCGACTCAGAGGAAGCGCACCTCGTCATCACGCTCGATGCGGTAGTGCCTCAGCTTGGCTTTGAGGCGCTTGATGTCGAGCAGGGCGGTGAGGTCGTGCCGGATGTCGGCGGTGGCGGCTTTGATCTGGGCGATGTCTTGATCCAACCATTGAAGCACCAGCGCGGGGTGCACACGGCGACGTGAGAAAGGGTCACCGCTGTTGAACGAGGCTTCGATGGAGGCCAGCTCCATGTCGAGTTCCATGGCCTGCTCGGTGAGCACCTTGTTGTAGTGCTTCAGGCGCGATTCGGAGAGGGCGGCGATGTCGGCGTGGTCGATTTGCTCGGCCTCCAGCTGCAGCTGCAGCAAGGCCAGCAGGTCGTTCTTTTCGTAGGCGGCGTTGACACGCTGCATCAAGGCCGTTTTGCGGGTGCGTTCGGCGGGGTCGGTTTCGCGGTCGGGGTGCAGGCCGCTGGCAAGCTTGCGAAACACCTCGCGGATGGATTGACTCGCGCCCTGGGCTTCTTCTTTCTCGCGTGCCTCGCGGGCGCGGGTTCTGGCCGAAACTTTGCGGGGGCGGGGAGGTTCCATCGGCTCGGCGTCTTGGGGCTCGAACAGCTTCTTTCGCACCAGCGCGGCCACCTCTTCGGGCGTGTTGAGTTCGCTGTCGTCTTCGAGCTCGATGCCAAACATGTCTTGCAGCAGGGCCTTGTCCGATTCGGCCGCCATCTGCTCTTCTTCGGCGAAGCTGACTTCGTTATGCGTGTCGTACAGGGCGATGAGCTCGGGCGTCTCGCCGAGGTCCAGCAGTTCGTTCACGATCGAGGCAATGATGTCGCTCAGCTTGGCCCGCTCGGTCTTGGTGAGGCCGGTGGCGCCATGGGCGGCGTCGAGCATGCGCACGAAGTCTTCGCGGAGCTGGTTGTAGGCATTCACCGCGGGGGCGTACTCCGCAACCCGCCGGGCCTGAAAACGCGGCAGCGTGTCTTGCCAGACTTGCAGCAGCTTGCGCTGGTCTTCGATCTTCTTGATCAGGCGGTTGAAGGTTTTCTGGCCCTTGGACAGGGTGGCGGTGCCCTGGCTGCTGGCGATGCGGATGGTGTGTTGGGTCATGGATGGGGGGCTCCGGGCGCTGCTGGCAGCCACTCGATGCCGGCCGGTCGCGGCTGCGCCATCCGCGCCACATCGGCCCACAGCGGCGCTTTCAAGTGCTCGCGCAGGTAGGCGATGTTCTCTTCTTGGGCCTGCATCTCAGGATCGATGCGGTTGGCCACCCAGCCTGCCAGCGTGAGGCCGCGCGCGTGAATGGCCTCGGCCGTCAGCAGCGCGTGGTTGAGGCAGCCCAGGCGCAGGCCGACGACCAGCACGATGGGCAGTTGCAGCGCTTGGGCGAGGTCGGCGCCGGTGTGTGATTCGTTGAGCGGCACGTGGAAACCCCCCGCGCCTTCGACCACCACGGCGTCGGCCTGCTCTGCCAGCTGGCGGTAGCGCTCGACCAGCAGCGCGACCTCGATGCGTTGGCCGGCAGCGCGTGCGGCCAAATGCGGCGACATCGGGAGCGGCAGACAGTAGGGGTTGTCGAGTTCGCGCGGCACGCGGATCGAGCCGGCGGCGCGCAGGGCCATCGCGTCTTCGTTGTCGCCCTCGGGGGTGGTGCCCGCGGCCACCGGCTTCATGCCGACGACGCGGGGGTGGGTCTTGCGCAGGTGCAACAGCAAGGCGCAGCTGATCAGCGTCTTGCCGACTTCGGTGTCGGTGCCGGTGATGAAGTAACTGCTCATGCCAATGTCTCGTTCAAGGCGGCGAGTGCGCCATCGGCGAGCCAGCGGGATTCGCTCTCGTCGATGACATAGGGCGGCATGAAGTACAGCGTGTTGCCGATGGGGCGCAACATCAAGCCGTGTTTCAACGCCGCCGCGTGATAACGGCGTGCAAACGTCGGGTCGTCGGTGGCCACGTCGAAGGCCCACAACATGCCGAGCTGGCGTGAGCGAAGTACCTGCGGGTGTTTTGCCAATGGTTCACACAATGCGTTGAGCCGCGCGGCAGTGGTGCGGTTGCGCGCCATCCAGTCTTCTTGGCTGAAGATCTCCAGCGTGGCCAGCGCCGCGCGGCAGGCGAGCGGGTTGCCGGTGTACGAGTGCGAATGCAAAAAGCCGCGTGCGGTGCGGTCGTCGTAGAACGCGTCGTACACCGTGTCGGTGGTGAGCACGGCCGACAGCGCCATCGTGCCGCCGGTCAGCCCCTTGGACAGGCAGATGAAGTCGGGCCGGATGCCCGCCTGCTGGTGTGCGAACAAACTGCCGGTGCGACCGAAGCCGACAGCGATTTCGTCGGCCACCAGGTGCACTTCAAAGCGGTCGCACAGGGCACGTGCCAGGCGCAGGTACTCGGGGTCGTGCACCGCGATGCCGGCGGCACATTGCACCAGGGGCTCAACGATCAGCGCGGCCGTCTCGGCGTGATGCGCTTCGAGGTAGGCCTGCAAGGCCTGCGCGCAGAGGCGAGCGTGTTCGATCGCCGACACACCGGGTGCGGCCAGGCGCACATCGGGGCTGGGCACCGTGGCACTCACGCGCACCAGCGGGCCGTAGGCTTCGCGGAACAACGGGATGTCGGTGACCGACAGCGCGCCCACCGTTTCACCGTGGTAACCGTGTTCCAAACCGATGAAGCGCGACTTCTCCGCACGCCCCAGGTTGCGCCAGTAGTGCGCGCTCATCTTCAGCGCGATCTCGGTGGCCGAGGCGCCATCGCTCGCGTAGAACGCATGGCCGAGGCCGGTGAGTGCGCCCAGGCGTTCCGACAACTCCACCACCGGCGCATGGGTGCAGCCGGCCAGCATCACGTGCGAGAGCTGGTCGATCTGCTGCTTGAGCGCGGTCTTGAGGTGCGGGTGGCCGTGGCCAAACAGGTTGACCCACCAGGAGCTGATGCCGTCGAGGTAGCGCTTGCCGTCGCTGTCGTAGAGCCACACGCCTTCCGCACGGTCGATGGCGAGCAGCGGCTGGGTTTCGTGCTGCTTCATCTGGCTGCATGGGTGCCACACCGCTTGGCGGCTGCGTTCGATCAGAGGGATGTCGGCCCCTCGTTCGCGGAGTACCGCGGACGATCCCCCGGGGGGATGAGCCCGGCTTCGGGCTGCCGTGCGCTCGGGCTCTGTCATGCTGCAGCCACCATGCCCGCCCGATAGGCCTCGAAGATCATCATCAGCGGCCCTTGTTCGGTGACGATGCGATAACAGCGGCTGGCGCGTGCATCGGGCAGGCCGACGTGCTGCCACAACATCTGCTCGACCTGCGCAGAGCCGACCACTGGCTCGCGCCGCACGAAGAGGCGCGCCAGCAAATGGCCGATGGGCGCGGTGCCTTCGTTCAGGCGCTGCAAGAACCCGTCGGGCACGGCGTCGAGGCGGGTGAACGAGAGGTTGTCCATCAACACCCGGCCGTGGGCGTGCAGGCTGGTCACGCGCACCAGCCAGGCGCTGCCGCCGAGTTGCTCACGAACTGCGGCCGGCACGTCTTGCGTTTGTTGCTGGGAGATCAGCTGCAGCTGCACCGGCGTTTGGGCCAGCGCTTCGCAGACGCGGGTGGTCGAGCCGTCGAGGGCCAACAGCATGCGCAGCAGCGCTGCCTGCGTGTCACTCGGGAAAAGGTGTCGCTCTACACTCATGCGCTCTAGTTTCAGCTTGCCGAAATGGAACCCAGGATCGTACCCGTGCCTCTCGTGGGCAGCCCTCAAGACATCTGTGCGCGCCTGGGTGCGCACGATGGCATGGTGCTGCTGGAAAGCAGCAAGGCGATGCCAGGCCTGAGCGGCTGGTCGTGGGTCACCGGGCCGGCGCTCGCCACCCTGGAAACACGCGGCGAGCTCACCCGCTTGAGCGACGCCAGCGGCCACGTGACCGACACCTGGGCCGACCCGTTCGAGGCGATCCAGGCGGTGCTGTCTCGCATGGCCGTCGATGTGGGCGCGCGCCCCGCGGGGCTGGCCTTTGCGGGGGGTTTGATCGGCTACCTCGGCTACGACCTGGCGCGCTTTGTCGAACGTTTGCCCACGCTCGCGGCCGACGACCCGCCCCTGCCGACGATGCGCCTGCATTGGTGCGATCACGTGCTCGCGTTTGACCACGCGCATGCGCAGTGGTACTTCTGCACCCTGGCCGATGCGGGCGAGCGTGTGCGGGTGTGGGATGCGACGCTGCAACGGGCCCAAACGCCAGCGCCGGAGGCCACTCGTTTCCACGCCGGCACCATGCACTCGCGCACGCCTGCTCCGACCTACCTGGCCCAGGTGCAGCAGGTGCTCGACTACATCGCTGCTGGCGACATCTTCCAGGCCAACCTGTCGCACCGGCTCGAAGGCGCGTTCGAGGGCGACGCGTTTGCGCTCTATCGCGCCCTCACCGCGCACAACCCGGCGCCGTTTTCCGCCTACCTCCCGGGCGACGGGTTTGCGATCGCGAGTGTGTCGCCCGAACGTTTTCTGAAACTCGAAGCGGGTGAAGTGACCGCGCGCCCGATCAAGGGCACGCTGCCGCGTGACGCCGACCCGGCGCGTGATGCGCAACAGCGCGAAGCCTTGCTGGCCAGCGTGAAAGACCGCGCCGAAAACCTGATGATCGTCGACCTGATGCGCAACGACCTGGGCCGTGTGGCGCTGGTGGGCAGTGTGAAAGTCGATGCACTCTTCGAGGCCGAGGCCCACCCGAGTGTGTGGCAGCTGGTGTCGAGCATCCGCGCCCGTTTGCGTGACGAGGCGAGCGTGGCCGACCTGCTGCGCGCCTGCTGGCCACCGGGCTCGATGACGGGCGCGCCCAAGGTGCGCGCGATGGAGATCATCGAATCATTGGAGCCGGTGCGGCGCGGGCCGTATGCGGGGGCGATCGGTTATTTCGATGCGGCGGGCGACATGGATTTGTCGGTGGTGATCCGCACCGCCATCGTTCACGGCGAGCGGGTGATGGTGCAACTCGGCGGCGCGGTGGTGGCCGACTCGGTGCCCGCGCAGGAGCTGGCCGAAACCGAGGCCAAAGGCCGCCTGCTCTTGAAGGCGCTGAGCAGCTGAGATGAGGCCCCCACGCTCGCTCCGCTCACGGCCCCCCGAGGGGGCGCAGGCCTCCCTTGGGGCGGCCCGGCGGGAGGCCTGATGGCCACGCTGACCGCCGCCCACAGCCGCCGCCTGCGCGAGATCTGGCGCTCGGCCGGCTGGCCTTGCCACGACTTGATCGAGGTGGAGTTGCTGGCCGCAGGCTGGCTGGAGCGGGTTCGCCACCCCAGCGGGCACGAAACGCTGCGTGTCACCGATGGCGGCGTGAACCACCTTGCCGAGACTTTGCAACGCAACCGCGCTCGCCGTGACGCGCACGAAGACCTGGTCGACCGCGTGTCGCGCGAGATGACACGCGCCGGCCGCATTGCGTGGCGGGCCTTAAGCCTGCGCGCCAAGGTCGACGACGGAGATGAGAGCCGGTGGGCGATGGCCATGCCCGATGTGTTTTCCATCCGCCACACCACGGTCGAGGCCTACCTGGAGCCCATCGTGCATGAGGTCAAGGTGCACCGCAGCGACCTGCTCTCCGACCTGCGGCGCGAGGCCAAGCGTGCGGCCTACCTGCAGTTGAGCAGCGAGTGCTGGTACGTGATCGCGCACGGCATTGCGCAGGCCGACGAGATCCCGCGCGAGTTCGGTGTGATGGCGGCGCAGGGCGCGCAGCTCGAGGTGCTGCGGCCTGCGCCCAAGCGGGCGATGCAGATGTCGCTGCCGCTGTGGATGGCACTGGCACGCGCCACGCCGGTGGAAGGCTGGCGCAGCGAAGAGGTGCAGGCGTGGCTGGGCGAGGGGCCGCCCGACCGCTGATCAATCGCAGCCGCTGGCCGCAGCCGTGTCGATGGGCTGGCGGTCGACCAGCGTGATGCCGGCATCACGAAAGCTGCCTTGCACCCGCAACGACGAGTTCAAGGCCAGCAGCGCGCGCTGGTGCGCTTGCGGCGTGAGCAGCAGCGACCAGCTTTCATCGCGCAGCTGCACCTGGCCCAGGCCGTCGACGCGCGTTCGTTCGGTGTCGAGCACGAGCTGGCGCACGCGGCCGCTGCCGTCGGCAAAGTCGATCTGCAACGCGGCACAGCGTATGGGCACCGCCTTGTCGTCCGCAAAGTACGAGCGCAGCAGCTTGCCGGCGTTCAGGCCCAGCTTGGCGTCGAGCACGGGGCTCAGGCTGCCGCTGGGCAAGGCCAGGCCGAGCCGGCCGCTGGCGCTGCCCAGCCAGGCCGCCACCGAGGCGCCGTGGCCGCTGAGCTTCAGCTGGCCGCTGACCGGCCCTTCGATGCGGGCCGGCGCGGGCAGCATCTTTTCGAGCCGCAGGTTCTTGGCCTGCAGCTCGAGGCGCGCCTGGGGCGACGCGGCCTGGCTGTCCAGCACAAACTGCCCGCTCAGCCGACC
This sequence comes from Rhizobacter sp., assembly GCF_031412075.1. GTDB lineage: Bacteria > Pseudomonadota > Gammaproteobacteria > Burkholderiales > Burkholderiaceae_C > Rhizobacter. The sequence continues at coordinate 27,268 of NZ_JANOCG010000637.1, read as the reverse complement.
GCCCGCCAGCTGGGTGTCTTGCAGGGCGACCTGCAGTTGCCCTTGGTCGAGGGTGGCGCGCAGCTGCAGGCCGGTCAGCCCGGGCAGGCCGGGCGCTTGCAGCGAGTCGATCTTCCATGCCAGCGTGGCGTCGATGAGCTTCAGGGGCGCCAGCGGCAAGGCGGCAGGGGGCAACACCCGCGCCGTGGCAGCGGCGGGCGCGCTGGGGCGTAGGAGGTCGGCGACGTGGAGTTGTTGGCTGTGCAACGTGGCTTGCGCGGTGGAGCGTTCGCCTGCCGGGTCGTAGCGCAGCTCGCCTGCGACGTCGGAGCGGCCGAGCGTGATGCGCAGGGCCTGGGCGTGGAGCGCCGTGCCCTGCTTGCTGACGCGGGCCTCGGCCTGGTAGGGCGGGGTGGCTGGCCAGCCGTGGTCGGGGAAAAACGGCTTCAGCTGGGCCAGGCTCGGCCCGTTCAAGCGCAGCTGGGCATCGAGCCCGCCGAACCGGATCAGGTCGGCCATGCGGCCGTCGGCGCGCAGCCGTGTTTCGGCCGAGCGGGCCTCGCCCCGCACCGCAAAAAACTCGCCGGTGCGCTGCAGGCTCAGCACCGGGCCGGCCAGGGCCTCGCCGGCGAAGCGGCCTTCGCGGAAGCTGCCGCTGAAGCCGATGCGTTGGGTGAACTCGCCATCGGCCTGCGCCAAGGGGCTCGACGTGGTTTGCAGCGTGAGGCCGATACCCTGGTGCACCACCTGGAGCTTGCTGCGCACCGGCTCCAGCCGCATCACCTGCAGGCGCGGCGGGCCGCGGTCGTCGGGCCGGGTCAGGCGCCAGTTGCGCAAGCCGTCGGCCTGGCGGGCGAGGTGGATGTCGGCATCGACCAGCCGCAGGTGGGACACAAGCTTCACGCGCTGGAACAGGCTCAGCCATTCGAAGGTGAACTCGGCTTCACCGGCCACGACAAAGGGTTGGGTGCCGGCCCAGGGCGCGTTCTGGATGTGCACGCCGCGCAGGCGCACCACGGGTTGCAGCCGGGCGTTCAGGCGCAGGCGCAGGTCGTCGATGCGCACCGCGCGGTGCGAGCGTTGGCTCAGGTGGTGCTCCAGCGCCGGGCGAAACCAGTTCCAGTCGAACACGGCCACGAACAGCAGCAACGCAAGCAGCCCGCCCACGGCGACCTTCGTCCTGGGCTGCGCGGCAAGCAGGCGTGACAGCAGGGTCATCAGCAGAGGGAAAGGGCGGGCTTGGCCGATGGTGGCTGCGCCAGCGGCGCCGCGCGCCCGGCCAAGGCCGCGTTCGGTTGTAGGACGGCGGGGTGTCGCCGAGCGTTCAGCGGCTGTTGTTGGCCTTGGTGGCCGAGTCTGCGTCTGTCGTGGCACTCGCCCCAGGGCGCGGCGAGCGGGGCAACAGCTGCAGCTCGAACTGCAGGCCACGCGGGCCGTCGCCGAACATCAGCGTCGTGCCCGCCCAGCGGTAGCTGGACACAAAGTCGGCCACCTGCATGTTGCCGTGGGTGGTGATGCCCAGCAGCGCGCCTTGTTCGAAGCTCAGGTGGTAGGCGATGTCGTGGATGCGCACCCGCAGGCCGCCGTCGGCGCCCACCAGCGCTTCGGCCGGGCCGCAGTTGGCGGCCTGCGTCGACACGGCGACGCACAGCCGGGCGTCGTACGGGCCGGCGGGCGGCGCTCCGGTCGTGGCGCTCACCACCCCCGCCACGGCGGCGGCGGCCCAGAGCGGCATCACTTGAGCAGCCCCTCGGCCTTCATGGCCTCTTGCACCGCAGGCCGTGCCGCCACACGCGCCATGAAGGCGTTGAGGTGGGCGAGCGAGCTGATGTCGACCCCGGTGGGGCGGGCCCAGTTGGTCACGGTGAAGAGGTAGCCGTCGGCCACGCTGAAGGTGTCGCCCAGCAGGTATTCCTTGCCGGCGAGCTGCTCGTTGACGTAGCCGAGGCGCCCCCGCAATCGCGTCTTGGCGGCGGCGCGCACCTCATCGGTGGTGCTCGGTACGAACAGCGGGCTGAAGCTCTTGTGGATCTCGGTGCCGATGAAGGTCAGCCACTCTTGCAGGCGGTAGCGCGCCATCGTGCCGTTGGCCGGCGCGAGGTTCTTGGCCGGCACCTGGTCGGCGATGTACTGCACGATGGCCGGGCCTTCGCTCAGGCGCTCACCGTTGTCGAGCTCCAGCAGCGGCACATAGCCCTTGGGGTTGATCGTGTAGTAATCGGTGCCGTCGGTGAGTTGGTGCGTCTTGGTGCTGGCCAGCACCAGCTCGAAGGGCAGGCCCGCTTCGCGCAGGGCAATGTGGGGCGACAGGGAACACGCGCCAGTGCTGTAGTAGAGCTTCATGGTGAACCTTGGTCGAACGGGAGGGGCCTTCATTACACCGCTTTCTCCCGTCTCGTGCAGCGGCCGGCGCGGCATGCCCGCAGGCTGCATCGCTTTTGAGTGCAGCATGCAAAAACTCAGATGTCGCAGCCGGGGTGGGCGGCGTAGAGTCGTTTGCATGTCGACCCCCACCCCCACCTCCATGCCCACCCTCACCAGCCCGCGTCGGGTTGAGCGCCTGGTGCGCGGCCAACCCACCTCCGACGGCGACGGCGTCAAGCTCACCCGTGTGCTGACGCAGCCGCTTCAAAAGCGCCTCGACCCCTTCCTGATGCTCGATGCCTTTGGCAGCGACAGCGCGTCGGACTACATCGGCGGCTTTCCGAGCCACCCGCACCGCGGCTTCGAGACCGTCACCTACATGCTGGCCGGGCGCATGCGCCACCAAGACAGCGTGGGCAACGTCGGCCTGCTCGAGCCCGGCAGCGTGCAGTGGATGACGGCGGGCCGCGGCATCATCCATTCCGAAATGCCCGAGCAGGAAGAGGGCCGCATGGCCGGCTTCCAGCTGTGGGTGAACCTCGCCGCCAAGGACAAGCTCACGGCCCCCGCCTACCGCGACGTGCCTCCGGCCGATGTGCCGGTGTTCACGCTGCCAGGCGGCGTGTCGGTGCGCGTGATCGCGGGTGAGAGCCACGGCGTGGCCGGTGCCGTCACGCGCCCGACCACCGAGCCGCTGTACCTCGACATCAACTTGCCGGCAGGCGCGGCCTTCGAGCAGGCGGTGCCGGCCACGCACAACGCCTTCATCTACGTGCATGGTGGCGCGGTCGAGGTCGAAGGCATGCGGGTCGACAGCGAGCGCATGGCCATCCTCGTGAACGACAGGGCGGCCGATGGCGTGCGCCTGCGCGCGCTCGACGAAGCGGCCAAGGTGCTGCTGATCACTGGCCAGCCACTCAACGAGCCGATCGCGCAGTACGGGCCGTTTGTGATGAACACGCAGCAGGAGATCTTCCAGGCGGTGAAAGACTTCCAGAGCGGGGTGCTGGCGACATGAGCGCCGTGGGTTGGGGCGAGGGAGCTTAAGCTCGCGCCTTTGCAGTTGGAGCGCGCCCCATGCCCCGTCAGATCCTGGAAGAGTCTTTTCTGCACCCGGCCATTCGCGACAGGGTGACCAACCTGCACGCCGACATCGTGCACAACGTGCAGGCGGCGGCCGCGTCGAACCCGGTGCTGGTGGTCGGCATGGCGCTGAACCCCGCGTGCAAGAAGGCACGCAAGGGCTTGACCGGGGCCGGTGTGGCGCACCAGTACCTGGAGTACGGCAGCTACTTCAGCGAATGGCGCCGCCGCAACGCGCTGAAGATGTGGACCGGCTGGCCGACCTTCCCGATGGTGTTCGTCAAGGGCCAGCTGGTGGGCGGCGCGAGCGACCTGAACAAGCTGATCGCCAGCGGTGAACTGAAACGACTGCTGGGGCAGTGAAGCCGATGCTGGCACGCGCGCTGTTTGCTGCAGCGGGTCTGTTGGCGGCGGGCCATGCTGCAGCGGCCCAACCCGAGCCCTGCCGCGTGGCCGGCATCCGCCACGAGGTGCTGTGCGGGCAGGTGCAGCGCCCGCTCGACCCGGCGCGGCCCGAGGGCGTGAAGATCAGCGTTCACTATGTGGTGGTGCCTGCGCTCGCGCGGCGCAAGCTGCCCGACCCCTTGTTCTTGTTGGCGGGCGGCCCGGGGCAGAGCGCGACCGCGCTGGCCGGCAACGTGTTGCCGCTGTTTGCGCGGCTCAACAACCGGCGCGACCTGGTGCTGGTCGACCAGCGTGGCACCGGCCGCTCCGCGCCGCTGGAGTGCGAAGACCCACGCCATCAAACCGTGGCCGAGCAGGCCGACCCCGAGCGCCAGCTCGCGCTGCTGCGCCGGTGCCGCGAGCAGCTGCAGAAGTTGCCCTACGGCGACCTGCGTTTTTTCACCACGCCGATCGCGATGCAAGACCTCGACGCCGTGCGCCGCGAGCTGGGTGCCGAGCGCATCAACCTGGTCGGGGCGTCGTATGGCACGCGTGCCGGTCTCGACTACCTGCGCCAGTTTCCGCAAGCCGTGCGGCGTGTGGTGCTCGATGGCGTGGCGCCACCCGACATGGTCTTGCCCGCGAGTTTTTCAGCCGACGGCCAGGCGGCGTTCGAGGCCATGCTGAACGCCTGCGAGGCCGATGCCACCTGCCAGCGCCTCGCGCCCGGTTTGCGCGCCGAGTGGGCGCGCTGGCTGCAAGTTTTGCCGCAGCGGGTGACGGTGCTGCACCCGCTGAGCGGCCAGCCCGAGAGCTTCACGCTGACGCGCGACATGGTGTTGCAGGCGGTTCGCAGCGCCCTGTATGTGCCGGTGCTGGCGCAGGCGCTGCCGGTGGCGATTCATGAAGCCACGCAGGGCCGGGTGCAGGCGGTGTTGACGTTGGGCAGTGGCTTGTCGGCACGCAAGGGCATGGGCATTGCGGCGGGCATGCACTTCTCGGTGGTGTGTGCCGAAGACGTGCCGCGCCTCGCAAAAAGCACCGACACACCCGGCGCCAACTTTGGCGACCAGGGCGCGCGCTTGTACCAGCGGGTGTGTGCTGATTGGCCGCGCGGTGAGTTGCCCGCGGCCTTCTACACCTTGCCGGCGAGCCGGGCACCGGCGATGCTGCTGAGCGGCGGCCTTGACCCTGCGACGCCACCACGCCACGGTGCGCGGGTGGCGCAGGCGCTGGGTGCCCAGGCGCGCCATGTCGTGGTGCCCCACGCAGGCCATGGCGTGATGGGCCTGGGCTGCATGCCCGAGCTGATGCAACGATTTTTTGACGCAGACGATGACGCGGCGGCGCTGGCGGTTGACGTGCGCTGTGTGCAGGCCCTCCCGCGCCCGCCGGTGTTTCAGCCGCTGAAGCCGGATCACCGCCCATGATCGTCATCAGCGCCTTGGCCAAACAGTTTGCCGCGCCGCGCGTGGGTTGGCGCCTTCGGCGCACGCAAGAGCCGGTGCGTGCCGTGAGCGAGGTGAGCTTCGACGCGCCCAATGGCCAGATCACCGGCCTGCTCGGGCCCAACGGCGCCGGCAAGACCACCACGCTGCGCATGCTGGCCGGGCTGATCACGCCCGACGCGGGGCAGATGGTGGTGGACGGCATCGACGTGGTCCGCCACCCGCGCGAAGCGCAGGCGCGCATGGGGGTGCTGAGCGATTCGCGTGGGCTCTACCCTCGGCTGACCGCGCGCGAGAACATCGTCTACTACGGCGCCTTGCAAGGCATGGCGCGCGAGGCGGCCGCCGAGCGTGCCGAGGGTCTGGCACGCATGCTCGACATGACGGCCTTGCTCGACCGCCGCACCGAAGGTTTCAGCCAGGGTGAGCGCATGAAAACCGCGCTGGCCCGCGCGCTGGTGCACGACCCCGCCAACATCGTGCTCGACGAACCCACCAACGGCCTCGACGTGCTGGCCACCCGCGCGCTGCGCGAGACGCTGCGCTTTTTGCGCACCCCCGAAGGTGGCGCCAAGTGCATCGTGTTTTCGACCCACATCATGCAAGAGGTGGAGCGCCTGTGTGACAACGTGGTGGTGGTCTCGCACGGCCGCACCGTGGCCAATGGCAGCGTGGTGCAGCTGCTGCAACAAACCGGGCAGAGCGACTTTGAGCAGGCCTTTGTGCAGCTCGCGTTTCCCGGCGAGGTGGCCGCATGAAGGCGCTTGCCGTGGCGCTGGCGGTGTACCGCAAGGAGCTGGTCGACGCGCTGCGCGACCGCCGCACCCTGATGATGGTGCTGATCTCGGCGGTGTTGCTCGGGCCCATGGTGTTGATTGCGCTCTCGGGCCTGTTGGCGTCGTTTGAAGCGCAGGCCGAGCGGCGCGAGGTGGTGGTGGCCGGCATCGAACACGCGCCGGGCCTGAAGAACTTTCTGGAGCGCCAGAGTTACAGCGTCAAGCCCGCACCGGCCGACTACGAAACGCAGTTGCGCCGCTCGAAGCTGGCCGACGCGGTGGTGCTTTTGCCGGAGCGTTTCGAGGCGCTGCTGCTGGCCGGTGAACAGCCGGTGGTGGAGGTGATCTCCGACAGTGGCAACCGCTCATCGCAGGCCAGCGCCAACCGCGCGGCCCAGCTGGTGAACGCCTATGGCCGCGAGCGCGGCCAACTCAGCTGGTTGATGCGCGGTGTGTCGCCCGAGCTGCTGCAGCCGCTGCTGGTGCAAGAGCGCGATCTCGCCAGCACGCAGACACGCGCCGCGCAGCTGACCGGCATGTTGCCCTTCTTCGTGTTGATGGCGGTGTTGTACGGCGCGCTCAACGCGGCCCTGGACACCACCGCCGGCGAGCGCGAGCGGGCCTCGCTGGAGCCGCTCTTGATGACACCGGCTGCACGCGCTGCGCTGGTGCTCGGCAAGTGGGGTGCGGTGGCGTCGCTGGCGATGCTGATTGCGGTGCTGAGCTGCATGAGCTTCCTGCCGGCGCAGTGGCTGTTGCGCAGCGACACGCTGCAGGCGTTGTTTCAGTTCGGCCTGCGCGAGGCCTTGCTGTTTCTCGCGGTGCTGTTGCCGTTTGCCGCGGCCCTGTCGGCCGTGCTGATGGCGGTGGCCATTCGCTGCAAGAGCTTCAAGGAAGCGCAGGCCAGCAGCACGCTGGTGGTGCTGGGGGTGTCGTTGCTGCCACTCGTGACCACCTTCAACCAGAGCGGTGAAGCGCCGTGGCACCTGTGGCTGCCGGCGCTTGCGCAGTACACGCTGATGATGCGTGTGCTCAAGGGCGAGGGCTTTGGCCTCGAACAGGTGGCGGTGCCGCTCTTGGTGTGCGTGCTGCTGACGGCCGTGTGCGTGGCCTTCGTGGCCCAACGTTTGCGCAGCGCGGCGGTGCGCTGAGACAGTGGTCCTTTGATACCCGTTCGCCCTGAGCCGGCTTCGACAGGCTCAGCCCGAACGGAGAGGGGCTGAAGCTGGATGAAAACGGGACACCTCCAACCGTTCGCCCTGAGCAGGGACTGAGCTTGTCGAAGGCCCGTCCGTCGAAGGGTTGCCGAGCGAAGTCGCGCAGCGAGCAGGGTTTCGACAGGCGCGGCCCGAACGGCAGGGCCTGAAGCGATCACGCCCTCACAGCCCCGCTTTCTTTTTGTCCATCCATCCCAAGGTCTTGGCATGCAGGCTCTGGACATAAAGCCGGTCGTCGGTTTCGGTCACGGCGGTGGTGTCGGGGTAGGCGCCGCTCGGGTCTTGCAGATCGGCCAGCACCTTGCCCGACTCGTCGAAGGCAAACACATGGCCGTAAGCCGGCGGCACCGGCCACAGCGCCTTGGGCAGGCGCATCGACAGCGAGCGCAACCAAGGTTTGCCGGCGGTGTTGTCGATGAAGGCGCCGCGCGGCTTGACCAGGCCGACCCAGATCTTGCCGCCCTGGCCGCGCATCAGGTTGTCGGGATAGCCCGGCAGGTTGTCGAGCAGCACGCTGGCGCTGGCCACCGGTTGTTTGGCGCTCAGGTCGGCAGCGGTCACCGCCACTTTCCAGATGCGGTACTTGCCGGTCTCGGCGACGAACACATGCTGTTCGCTGTCGCTCAGCGCCAGGCCGTTGGGGAAGCTCAGGTCGGCCAGCACCACGCGGGTGATCTTGGTGGCCGGGTCGTATTCGAGCAGGCGGCCGGTGGCCTGGTGTTCGACGATGTCGAGCACGCTTGCGTTGAAGGTGCCGCCCGAGTCTTTGGCGCCGAAGCGCTGCGAAGCGTCGGTGAAATAGACCTTGCCGCTCTTGGCCACCACCACGCCATCGGCATAACGGATCGGGCTGTTGGCGCCCTTGTCGTTGACGCGGTTGCTGAGCAGCTCCAGCTTGGCCCCCGAGCCGCTGCCGGTGAAACGGAACAGGCCACCGTGAAGGCCTGCCATCGGGTCGGCGATGACCATGGCGCCGTTGGCGTCGAAGTCAAAACCCAGCGGGCGGCCGCCGGTCTGCACCAGCACCTCGCTCTCCGAGCCGTCGGGGCGCAGGCGCACGATGGCGCCGCTTTCCACCGCGGTGTAGAGCCAGCCATTACGCAAGACGATGTGCTCCGGCCCGCTGTGGCTGCCAAGCGCGATGGACGCCAGCCCCGCCAGGCGCGTGTTGGCCGCGTGCGGCCCGACGTAACCCGGCGCGGCCGGCGCAGCCCACGCCACCGGCCGCACCGGCACCGGCCACAGCAGCAGGTAGCCGGCCAGCACGGCCACGGCGAGCAGCAACACGGTCAGCAAGCGGCGCATCGGGAATCTCCTGCGTTGGATGGGGCTGCGAGTATGCGCATGATGTGGGCATGAATCAGCCTGTTGTTTCCCTGAGTTGGCATGCCTTGACTTGGAGGCATCTGCGTTTGCCCGAATTGGGCGCCCTCGAGCTGGCGCGCATCTACCGCGCGCGCCAAGAGGTGTTTTCGATCGAGCAGAACTGCGTCTACCTCGACGCCGACGAGGCCGATGAACAGTCGTACCACGTGGCCGCCTGGTCGCCTGCGCACGCCTTGCCGCTCGCTTATGCGCGCCTGGTCGACCCCGGCATCAAGTACGCCGAGCCTTCGATGGGCCGGGTGATCACCACCGCCGCCGCGCGCGGCACCGGCCTCGGGCGCGAGCTGGTGCGCCGCGTGCTGGCTGCGTCGGGCGAGCTGCACCCGGGGCAGGGCGTCCGCATCTCGGCCCAGTCGCGCCTGCTGCGCTTCTACAGCGAGTTCGGCTTCGCGGCCGTGGGCGAGGACTACATGGAAGACGGCATCCCGCACATCGAGATGCTGCGCCCCGGCGGGCGCTAGAGGCCTTCAGTGTTCGACGCGGGCGAGCGCGCGTTGCACCTCGTTCTGCCACGGCAGCGCGTGCACCAGCTCGTTGAGCCGCATGGTGGCTTCGAAGCCCGACAGCACCTGGCCTTGCGCCCCGACGAGCTGCAGGTTGGTGACCAGGCCGAACGGGTCGGCCATGGCGACCACGCCGTCCTGGATCTGCACCCAGTCCCACGCGTCACCGGCGGCGCCATCGCCCGACGGGCCGCCCCAGAGCGTTTGCCCGGTGGTGGGGGTTTCGGAGTCACCCGGGTTCAGCACGCGGGTACCCAGGTGCACAAAGTGCAGCTCGGGCGCCTGCACCACGGGGCAGGTGACAGGGGGCCACGCACAGACGATCCATGCGGGGGTGGTCTGGGGCGGGCGGGTTTGAGGACGCAGCATGATGGAGGCCTTTTGTTGGTGGACGGATCATGTGATCAGGTGCGAGGCCGGCACAGCTGTAAGAGCTGGCAGCTGTCAGAGATGACAGGTGTAAGCGTTGTCAGGGGTGGGGCTTCCAGACGCTCGGAGACCTTGGGTGACGGTTTGATGGTTTCTGAATAATGTGTTTTAGTGCGAGCTCTGCACAGCCCTCACGATGTCGAAGCCACTGGCGATCGACGCAGAGCAGTGCGTCACCAAGCCAGTAGGTCGCAAAGCGGTGGAGAACATGCTCCAAAGTGGGTATTTGTCAGTGCTAGAGGCCAAGACTCGGGACGAGTTGCAGAGCCAGCTCGTTCACTTCACGCGCCAGTTGGGGTTCGAAACTTTCGGAGCTATTGCGGTGGTGGATCACTTCTTGGGTGAGCCGGAGTTCATCACCGTCGATAACACCCCTGCAGCCTACCGAGCGACGTTCAGTGACCGTGGCAAGGGCAAGAGCGATCCGGTCATTCAGCACTGCAAACACAAGAGCGTGCCCATCATTTGGAATCAGTCCACGTACACCAAGGCGGAGCACGGTGACATGTGGGAAATCCAGGCGCGCTTTGGCTATCGCTGCGGTATTTCTTTGGCGCTGCACATGCCGGAAGGGCGGCATTTTGTGCTGGGTGTTGATCGCGACCAGGCCTTGCCAAATGACCCGAACGAGTTGACGCGAATGGTGGCAGCGGTGCAGCTGTTCGCGGTGCATGCGCAGGAGGCAGCCATGCGAATCTTGGTTCCTTCGTTGAGTGATGCCGGGAGGCCTTCTTTGACTCCTCGAGAGCTGGAGACACTGCGTTGGACGATGGAAGGTAAAACGGCCTGGGAGGTTGCCAACGTCTTGGGAATCAGTGAGCGGACGGCCGTGCTCCATGCCAACAACGCGATGCACAAGCTGGGGTGCGTAAACAAGCACCAGGCCGTGCTGAAAGCTCTGCGCTTGGGTTTGATCCGCTAGATACCGCCGGATTCTTGGGGTTTGTCATCCTGTAAGAGCTGACAGTTACGCATGGCGGATGCGACTGCTGCAATGGCGTCAGTGCACAGGGTTTTGTGCACTGTGCCAACAGGAGCCGACCATGCAGCCCACCACGAACCAAACTGTTCCCGCCTCTTCGAACCAAACGCCTACCGGGCAAACGCCCTCTGGTGTTCAGCCACCCATGGTGCTGGATGCCGAGGCGCTTCGTCAGGTCAGCGGTGGCATTTCCACGCTGATTCCAGTCAACAACTGGTAAAAGTTTTGCGCCGTCGTTGGTCTGATGAGCCATGCCCAACCTCTTCCGCCCTGAAGTCGTCGAAGGCCGGCGCCAGGGCTGGTTGGGCAGCATTCAGCTGATTCGACCGGTGTCGTTCACGGTGCTCACCGTTTTCGTGGTCACCACGACGGTGGCGGTCGTGTCGTACCTCAGCCTCGGCGAGTACACGCGCAAAGCGCGCGTGAGCGGCTACCTGGTGCCTGACAGCGGCGTGATCCGCCTGGTGACACCGCAGGCGGCCACGGTGGTCGAACGGCACGTGGTCGAAGGCCAGGCGGTACGGCAAGGCGACGTGCTGTTTGTGCTGTCTCTGGAGCGGGCCACGCTCCAGGGCGGCACACAGGCCGCCGTGCAACAAAGCCTCGCCGCGCGTGAGCGCAGCCTGAAGGCCTCGAGCCAGCAGCAGGCCTTGTTGCAACAAACCCAATCGGCCGCCCTGCTGCAACAGATCAGCGACATGAAGCGCGAGCTGGCGCAGCTCGGCACCGAGGCCGATTTGCAACGTGAGCGCCTCGGCCTCGCCCAGCAGGCGCAGGCGCGGCTGGAGTCGTTACGCAACGAAAACTTTGTATCGTCGGCCCAGGTGCAAACCAAGGCCGAAGAAGTGCTCGGCCTGCGCGCGCAGGTGCAGGGGCTGGAACGCCTGGGCGCCACCAAGCAGCGCGAAATCGGCGGCCTTGAAGCGCAGTTGCGCGAGCTGCCGCTGCGCAGCCAGGCGCAACTCGGCGAGATCGACCGTGACATGGCCGAGCTGGTGCAGAAGGCGGCGGAGAGCGAAGCCCTGACGCGCATCGTGATCCGCGCCCCGCAAGACGGCGTGGTGACTTCGGTGCTCGCCGAGCGTGGCCAGACCGCCACACCGGCCACGGCGCTCGCGAGCCTGGTGCCGGCCGACGCGCGCTTGCAGGCGCACTTGTTTGCGCCGTCGAGCGCCGTTGGCTTTCTGCGCTCGGAGCAGGCGGTGCTGTTGCGCTACCAGGCTTACCCGTACCAGAAGTTCGGCCACCAGGCGGGCCACGTGATGCAGGTGTCGCGCACGCCCTTGCAGGCGGCCGAGCTGGCCAGCCTGGCGCTGCCGCCGAGCAATGAACCCTTGTATCGAATCACCGTCGCACTCGACCAGCAGGCGGTGCAGGCCTATGGCCAGGCGCAGCCGCTGGCACCGGGCATGCAGCTCGATGCCGACGTGCTGCTCGACCGCCGCCGCCTGATCGAATGGATCTTCGAGCCTGTGCTGAGCATCACGGGCCGCGTGTGATGCTGGACGCGTTGAACCTGGGTTGGGGCGGGCGCCGAGTCCCGCTGATCCTGCAGACCGAGGCCGCTGAATGCGGCCTCGCGTGTCTTGCGATGGTGGCCGCCCAGCATGGCCTGCGCACCGACCTGCCCACTCTGCGCAAGCGCTTCTCGTTGTCGCTCAAGGGCGTGACGATGATCGACCTGGTGCGCATGTCGAGCCAGCTGCGCTTAAGCCCACGCCCGCTGCGCGCCGAGATGGAACACCTGCCGCAGCTGCAGCTGCCCTGCGTGTTGCACTGGGACCTGAACCACTTCGTGGTGTTGACCGAGTTGCGCGGCGATTGGGTCACGATCCACGACCCCGCTCGTGGTGTGCGCCGTCTGCGCCTGGCCGAGGTGGCCAAACATTTCACCGGTGTGGTGCTGGAGTTGTCGCCCGCGGCCGACTTCAAGCCGCAAGAGGAAAAGCAGGCGGTCAGCACACGCCAGCTGCTCGGCCACGTGGTCGGGCTCAAGCGTTCACTGGGCCAGATCTTCGTGATGGCGCTGGCGCTCGAAGCCTTCATGCTGCTGACGCCGTTTTTCATGCAGTGGACGGTCGACAGCGTGCTCGTCAGCGCCGACCGCGACCTGCTCATCACGCTGGGCATCGGCTTCGGCCTCTTGGTGCTGGTGCAGGTGGCCACGGCCGCCATCCGCTCGTGGGCGGTGCTGTACCTGTCGGCCACGCTCAACCTGCAGTGGCTGTCGAACGTGTTTGCGCACCTGATGCGCCTGCCGGTGAGCTGGTTCGAGAAGCGCCACACCGGCGACATCATGTCGCGCTTCGGCGCCATCCAGCAGATGCAGCAGACGCTGACCACCAGCTTCATCGAAGCCGTGCTCGACGGCCTGCTGGTGGTGCTGACGTTTGCGGTGATGTGCTTCTACAGCGTCACGCTCACGGCCATCGCCTTTGGCAGCGTGGCGGTGTATGCGCTGCTGCGCTGGGCTTTTTTCCGCCCGCAGCGCGACGCGACCGAAGAAGCCATCGTGCACGACGCCAAACGTTCGACGCACTTTTTGGAGTCATTGCGCGGCGTGCAGTCGATCAAGCTGTTCAACCGGCAGGAAGACCGCCAGGCGCAGTTCATGAACCGTGTGGTCGACGCGATGAACGCCAACATCGCCACCCGCAAGCTCGACCTGATGTTCGGCGTGATGCACAAGCTGGTGTTCGGCCTGGAGCGCATTGCGGTGATCTGGGTCGGCGCGCTGCTGGTGATGGACCACCGCTTTTCGGTGGGCATGTTGTTCGCCTTCTTCGCCTACAAAGAAACCTTCGCGCTGCGCGTGAGCGGCCTGATCGACAAGATGGTCGAGCTGAAGATGCTCAAGCTGCAAGGCGAGCGCCTGGCCGACATCGTGCTCACCGCGCCCGAAGCCGAGCCCGACGTGCCGGCGCGCGAGAGTGAGCTGCCGGCCCGGCTGGAGCTGCAGGGCGTGAGCTTTCGCTACTCCGACAGCGAGCCCGATGTGCTGCATGACGTGAGCTTTGTCATCGAGCCGGGTGAATCGGTCGCGATTGCCGGGCCCTCGGGTTGCGGCAAGACCACGCTGCTCAAGCTGATGCTGGGCATCCACCAGCCGCAGTCGGGCGAGATCCGCGTCGGCGGTGTGCCGCTGCGCCAGCTCGGCCTGCGCAGCTGGCGCGACATGATCGGCACGGTGATGCAAGACGACCAGCTCTTCGCCGGCTCGATCACCGACAACATCAGTTTCTTCGACAGCCACGCCGACCCGGCCTGGGTGTCGCAATGTGCCCAGCTCTCTGCCGTACACGACGAGATCGAGGCCATGCCGATGGGCTACCACACGCTGATCGGCGACATGGGAGCCAGCATTTCAGGCGGGCAGAAGCAGCGCATCCTGCTGGCCCGCGCGCTCTACAAGCGGCCGAAGATCCTGTTCCTCGACGAAGCGACCAGCGCGCTCGACGTGGACCGCGAGCGCCTGGTGAACCAGGCGATTCGCCAGCTCGACCTCACGCGGGTGATCGTGGCGCACCGCCCCGAGACCATGGCTTCGGCCAGCCGCGTGATCGTGCTGAAGGACGGCCATGTGGCACAAGAGCTCCGCACCGTCACCGGCGCGGGGCGATAAAACAAGACCAAAAATGCACTTGTCCCTTTCGCCGGGGAGCGAACCCAATCCCCATGCGCTGGCGGCGCTGAGCAAGGCTGGCGAGTCGTACCCGATCATTGCCTCGCAAGACATCGTCGACGTGCGGGGCGTCAAGCTGTGGGCGCGCGACCAGCCGGTCACGGCGGCGCTGCAGCAGCGCCTGATGGAGCGCCGGCTGAAGCAGCCGATCGAGGTCTGCCTGCAGGCCGAAGGCGGTGTCACGCTCTTCACGCTGATGCACGACCTGCAAGAGCTGTTTGAGTCGCAGAGCCCGATTGCACCCGCGCTGAAACCCTGGGCACCGGTGCTGGTGGCGCAGCTCAAGCAGATCCCGTTGCACTCGGTGGCGCAGCTGCTGCTCACGACGGCGGCGGCCACACGGCCGGCCACCTTGTCGCACGCGGTCTGCGGCATGGCGTTGGCGGGTGCCATGGTCGCGAGCCGCGAGGGCAGCCACCACGACATTCGCCTGGCCATGCTGGGCGGCTTGTTGCACGACATCGGCGAGGTCTACATCAACCCGCTGTACCTCGACTATGCGCAAGCGCTCGACATCATTGGCCACAAGCACCTGGTGGTGCACCCGCGGGTGGCGCAGACGCTGTTGTGCGGCTTGACCGACTACCCCGCCGCGCTGGGGCAGGCGGTGGCCGAGCACCACGAGCGGCTCGACCGCTCGGGCTACCCGGCGCGGCTGAGCGGCGAGGCAGTGTCGCGACTCGGTCGTGTGCTGGCGGTGGTGGAGGTGACGCTGGGCAGCCTGTGCGCTTCGCACGCGCCGCTCACACGCGCGAGCTTTGCGTTGCGGGTGGTACCGGGTGAGTTTGACCCGCAGTGGGCGGGCTTTGTATGCGACGCCGCACACGAGGCCCGCGAAGACTTTGCAGGCGACGCGCAGCCGATGGCATCGACACTCTCGGCGCAGCTGGCCGACATCGACCATCAGCTCGCCGAGGCGCACCAGCTGGCGCTGGAGCTGCACGAGCAGCGCCGCACCTCGACCATCACCGACGTGGTGGCCGACGCGCTGCGCCGGCTCGACCGTTTGCGTGTGGCCTGGAACGCGCTGGGTTTGTGGGGCGTCTCGGCGAACGACGCGGCGCCGTCCGAGCGGCTGGAGCTGGAGCTGGCCGAGAGCGAGCTGCGCCAGCGCATGCGGGCGTTTCACCGCGAGTGCTTGTTGCTGAGCGAAGGCCTCACCGAGGCGGAGAAGTTTCGACTCTCGCCGTTGTGGCAAGGGCTGCTCGACTCGCAGTGATGCTCAAGGTGCGGTGTCGCGCTCCATGTGGCCGAGCCAACGCAGGGCCTGTTCGCGGCTGTCGCCGCACATCTCGGGCGCAGGCTTCAGCGAAGCACACACGGCCGGCCGATCCGGGTGGCCGAAGATGGCGCAGGCGTTGTCGGCCGTCAGCTGCACGCAGCGCACACCCGCCGGCTTGCTGATGCCGTGGATGAGCGGCATGCCCGGAATCGGTGTCGAGATGGAAGGGGCAACGCAGCAGGCGCCGCAGCCCGGTCGGCAGTTCATGGCGAGGATTATTCGGCACCCATGCCACGCCAGGGTGCGGTCTTGCCGAACAGCGGGTGACGCGGATGACCCTGCAGCCTAAAATTCACGCCTTGCCCGCTCGACACGCTCTGCGAGAGCCGCGGCCCACCCCCCGGAGTTTCCATGCTGTACCCCCATGAGTTCGACGTCATCGTCGTCGGCGGCGGCCATGCCGGCACCGAAGCCGCGTTGGCGGCGGCGCGCATGGGTGCCAGCACCTTGCTGCTGACGCACAACATCGAGACGCTGGGCCAGATGAGCTGCAACCCGTCGATCGGTGGCATCGGCAAGGGCCACCTGGTCAAGGAGATCGACGCCCTGGGTGGCGCCATGGCGGCGGCCACCGACGAAGCGGGCATCCAGTTCCGGATCTTGAACAGCTCCAAAGGCCCGGCGGTGCGGGCCACGCGGGCGCAGGCCGACCGCATTCTGTACAAGGCGGCGATCCGCCACCGGCTGGAGAACCAGCCGAATCTGACACTCTTTCAACAAGCCGTCGACGACCTGATGGTCGAAGGCCACCGGGTGGTGGGGGCTGTCACACAAGTTGGCATTCGCTTCCGTGGCAAGGCCGTGGTGTTGACGGCAGGCACCTTCCTCGACGGCAAGATCCATGTGGGCCTGCAAAGCCATGCGGCGGGGCGGGCGGGCGACCCGCCGGCGGTGTCGCTCTCGGTGCGGTTGAAAGAGCTGAAGCTGCCGCAAGGCCGCTTGAAAACCGGCACGCCGCCCCGGCTGGACGGCCGCAGCATCAACTTCTCTCTGCTCACCGAACAACCCGGCGACCTCGACCCCGTGCCTGTGTTCAGCTTCATGGGCCACGCCTCTCAGCACCCACAGCAGGTGCCGTGCTGGATCACCCACACCAACGAACGCACGCACGAGATCATCCGCTCCGGCTTTGACCGCAGCCCCATGTTCACCGGCGTGATCGAAGGAGTGGGCCCACGCTACTGCCCGAGCATCGAAGACAAGATCAACCGCTTCGCCGACAAAGACTCGCACCAGATCTTTCTGGAGCCCGAGGGCCTGACGACGCACGAGTTCTACCCGAACGGCATCAGCACCAGCTTGCCGTTCGATATTCAGCTGTTGGCGGTGCGCTCGATGCGCGGGCTGGAAAACGCGCACATCTTGCGGCCGGGCTACGCCATCGAGTACGACTACTTCGACCCGCGTGCCCTGAAAGCCAGCTTCGAGACCAAGTCGATCGGTGGGCTGTTTTTCGCCGGCCAGATCAATGGCACGACCGGCTATGAAGAGGCGGGCGCCCAAGGCCTGTTTGCCGGCATCAACGCCGCACTGCAAGTGCAGGGCAAAGACGCCTGGACGCCCCGTCGCGACCAGGCTTACCTGGGCGTACTGGTCGACGACCTCATCACCAAGGGCGTGACCGAGCCTTACCGCATGTTCACCAGCCGCGCCGAGTTCCGCTTGCAGCTGCGTGAAGACAACGCCGATGCGCGGCTGACCGAACTGGGCCGTGAGCTGGGCTTGGTGGACGACGCCCGCTGGACGGCCTTCAACCGCAAGCGTGATGCCGTCGCCCGCGAAACCGAGCGCCTGAAGTCGACCTGGGTGCACCCCAACAACCTCCCCGACGCCGACGCCGAGCGCTTGCTCGGCAAGGCCATCGATCATGAATACAGCCTGGCCGATCTGCTGCGCCGCCCGGGGGTTAACTTCGACGCCTTGGTCGAAGTGGCCCAAATTGCAAAACCCGACGCCGGTGTTTCACGTGAAACACTGCACTTGGAGCTGGGCGTCGAGCTGGCCGATGCGGTGATCGAGCAGGCCGAGATCAGCATCAAGTACGCCGGCTACATCCACAAGCAAAACGAAGAGGTCGAGCGGGCGGTGCACTTCGAAGGGCTCCGCCTGCCGGCCGAGCTGGACTATGCCCAGGTCACCGCGCTCAGTTTCGAGGCCCGCCAGAAGCTGGCCACCCACCGACCCGAAACCTTGGGGCAGGCGTCGCGCATCTCGGGTATCACCCCGGCGACCATTTCGCTGCTGCTGATCCACCTGAAGAAGGGCCGCTTCAAGGGCTTTGCTGCCAACGAACTTTCTTTGACCGAGACCCAGGGCCGCGATGCCGCTTGAGCAGCGTGAGTTGCTAAAGCAAGGTGCGCAGGCGCTCGGCCTGCTGATGAGTGACGCCCAATGCGACAGCCTGCTCGCGTACCAGGCACTGCTGATCAAGTGGAACCAGGTCTACAACCTGACGGCCGTGCGCAAGCCCGCCGAGATGTTGACCCACCACTTGCTCGACAGCCTGGCCGTGCTTTCCCCGTTGATGCGACATCTCGGCGACCGCCCGGCGCGTGTGCTCGACGTGGGCAGCGGCGGCGGTTTGCCGGGTGTGGTGCTGGCGATCATGCTGCCCAGTCTGGACGTGACCTGTGTCGACACGGTCGGCAAGAAAGCGAGCTTCATTCGCCAGGTGGCGGCCGAGCTGAAGCTGCCCAATCTGAGTGCCGCTCATGCCCGGGTCGAAGACCTGCGGCTGAAGCCGTTCGACGTGATCACCTCGCGGGCCTTTGCCTCCTTGGCCGACTTCACCCGTTTGACCCGCCACCTGCTCGCTGACCAAGGAGTCTGGATGGCGATGAAAGGCAAAGACCCAGCCGAAGAAATCGCCGCCATGCCCCCAGAATGGGATGTGTTTCACGTGGAACAACTGACGGTTCCCGGCTTGGATGCCGAGCGCTGCCTGGTTTGGATTCGACGCGCGCCACCACTTTGAGATCACCATGACCTTGTTCGGCATTTCCGACTACGGCACCTTCTGCTTCTCGATCCTGGTCTTCCTGGCCTTGCCTGGGCCGGGCACGTTTGCGCTGCTCACGTCCACCGCCAAAGGTGGGTTTCGCGCTGGCGCTGCTGCCACGCTGGGGGTGATCGTGGGCGACCAGGTGTTGCTGTGGCTGGCGGTCGCAGGGGTGGCGGCTCTGTTGGCGGCTCACCCGCTGGCATTCAAGCTGGTGCAGTACGCTGGGGCGGCTTACCTGGCCTGGGTCGGTCTGCGGCTGATCTTCGCGAAGGAGGGCGATGCGTCGCCCATTCGCATCGAGCCGCGCCACTACCTGCGTCAGGCTCTGCTGATCACCTTGCTCAACCCCAAGGCCATCGTGTTCTACATGGCCTTCTTCCCGCTCTTCATCAACCCGACCACCCACCTGGGCGCGGTGACCTTTGCGGCCATGGCCGCGACGATCGCGCTGATCACCGCGATCTATTGCCTGAGCCTGTGTGCCTTTGCCGGCGCGGTGTCGAGCCGGGTCAAGGCCCACAAGCGCGTCGCGCGCTGGCTCGAAAAGCTGGCCGGCGTATTCCTCGTCGGTTTTGGCGTGCGCCTGGCCAGCAACTGATGACGTCTTTCTCCTTTCAATCACCGGATCGCCCATGACCCGCATCTTCTGCGTTGCCAACCAAAAGGGCGGCGTCGGCAAAACCACCACCACCGTCAACCTCGCCGCCGGTTTGGCCAAGGTCGGCCAGCGTGTGCTGGTGATCGACCTCGACCCGCAAGGCAATGCCACCATGGGTTCGGGTGTCGACAAGCGAGCGCTTCAGCTCACGGTGTACGACGTGCTGCTCGAGTCGGCCAGCATCGCCGAAGCCCGGGTGAAGAGCGAGAAGGTCGGCTACGACGTCCTGGGTGCCAACCGCGACCTGGCCGGCGCTGAAGTCGAATTGGTGGCGCTGGAGCGGCGTGACAAACGCCTGAAGGAAGCGATCGCCGCCGTGGCCGCCGACTACGACTTCGTGCTGATCGACTGCCCGCCGTCCTTGAGCCTGCTCACGCTCAACGGCTTGTGCAGCGCCCATGGCGTGGTGGTGCCGATGCAGTGCGAATACTTCGCGCTCGAAGGTTTGTCGGACCTGGTCAACACCATCAAACAGGTGCACGCCAACCTCAACCCGGACCTGCAGATCATCGGCCTGCTGCGGGTGATGTTCGACCCGCGCATCACGCTGCAACAGCAGGTGAGCGAGCAGCTCAAGGCGCACTTCGGCGACAAGGTGTTCAACACCGTGATCCCGCGCAACGTGCGGCTGGCCGAAGCGCCCAGCTATGGGTTGCCGGGGGTGGTGTTCGACCCGGCGTCCAAGGGCGCGCAGTCGTTCGTCGAGTTTGCGCAAGAGATGGTGCAGCGCGTCGAGGCCGCTTGATGCCACTGGCGCCGCAAGCCCTCAATCCAAAGTTCGACGACGTCTTGTTGTCGCGGGTCGAAGACGCCGGGCTGAACGCGAGCGCGCCGCCCCAGCAGCGCTGGGTCGATGGCTGGTTGGTGCGCTTCTCACCCGGCAAGGCCAAACGCGCCCGTTGCGTGAATGCCGTGGCCGACGGCCGGCTGACCGTGAGCGAGCGTCTCGCCCTGTGCGAGCAGGTGTTCACCCAGGCCAAGCTGCCGCTGGTGATCCGCATCACACCCTTCACCCGGCCGGCCCACCTCGACGACACGCTGGCCGCGATGGGCCTGCACAGCATCGACGACACCCGGGTGATGGTGCGCACCGGCCTGAATGAGCTGTCGCCTGTGAAGTTGCCGGCCGGCCTGTCGGTGCACACCGTGGGCCTCGACCCGTTTGCCCAGCGGGTGGGGGCGCTGCGTGGCTCGCCCTTGTCCCAGCGCCAGGCGCACGCCGAGCGGCTCCTGCATTCACCGGTGCCGTTCACCGCCTTCGAGCTGCGCTCGCACGGCGAGGTCTTGGCCTGCGGGCAGTACGCCATCGAGGCCGACTTGGTGGGTTTGTACGACGTGTTCACCGCGCCTTCTGCGCGCGGCCGCGGCTGCGCGCGTGCGCTGTGCCAGCACATGCTGGTGCACGCGCGGGAGCATGGGGCGCGCCACGCCTACCTGCAGGTCGAAGGTGACAACCACCCGGCGCGGGCCGTGTACCACCGCCTTGGCTTCGCCGACGGCTACGCCTACCACTACAGAACTCGGGCTTCCGAGCTTTAGACCAGCCCGAGCGACTCGTCCACGCCCAGGTGGACATTCATCGACTGCACCGCCGCACCGCTGGCGCCTTTGCCCAGGTTGTCGAGCCGGGCCATCAGGATGGCCTGGGTCTCGTTAGCGAACACAAAGATGTCGACACGGTTGGTGTCGTTGCAGGCCTGAACGTCAAAGTAGGTCGCTTCGATGGCGGCCGCGTCGCGCAGCGGCAAGACGCGGATGAAGCGCTCGCCGGCATACCGATGCGCCAGCGCCTGATGCAGCTTCTCGGGCGTGGTACCTGCTGTCAGTTGGGACAGATGCAAGGGCACACTCACGCTCAAACCCTTGAGAAACCGTCCGACGATGGGCATGAACACGGGCTTGTTCAACAAGCCGGTGTGCGCTGCCATCTCGGGAACGTGCTTGTGCGCGAGCGTCAGCCCATACGGCCGGGGGGAGTCCAGCAGCGGGTCGGGGCCGGCTTCGTACTGCTCGATCATCTTCTTGCCACCGCCCGAGTAGCCGGTGATCGAGCTGGCGCTGATGGGCAGGCTGGCGGGCACCAAACCGGCGTCGACCAGCGGGCGCATCAACAAGATGAAAGCACTGGAATGGCAACCGGGGTTGGAGATGCGCTTGTTGGCGCGCAGCTTGGCGCGCTGGTCGGCGGCCAGCTCGGGCAGCCCGAAGGCCCAGTCGGGCGAGGTGCGGTGGGCCGTGCTGGCATCGATGATGCAAGTATTGGGGTTGTTGACCAGCGCTGCGGCTTCCTTGGCGGCAGCGTCGGGCAGGCACAGGAAGGCCACGTCGGCGGCGTTGAGCAGGCGAGCGCGTTCGTCAGCGTCTTTGCGGCGCTCGGGTGCGATGCGCAGCACTTCGATGTCGCTGCGGCTGGCGAGATACTCGTTGATGCGCAGCCCGGTCGTGCCTTCTTGGCCGTCCACAAACACCCGGTAAGTCATGTCCATCACCCTCAATTCAATGAACCCGAAGGATAAGCCACACGCATGACCCACACTGAGGTTTTCCCTGTGACCCACCCGCGTGTGCTGTTGCTGCCAGGCTGGCTCAACTCCGACGCCGCCCATTGGCAAAGCCGCTGGGAACAACTGCATGGCGACCAGCGTGTGGAACAAGACGACTGGGTGTGGCCCAAACGCGGCGACTGGATGGCGCGGCTCGAAGAGGTGCTGCTGCAAAGCGACACGCCCGCCGTGCTGGTGGCGCACAGCCTGGGGTGTCAGCTGGTGGCAGCGTGGGCAGCGCACTCGCAGCACACCCATCGCGTGAGGGCAGCGATGCTGGTCGCCTTGCCTGACGTCGAGCGTGACGACATGCCACCGCAGCTCGCGCCCTGGCGGCCGATGCGGCGCCAGCGCTTGCCGTTCAAGAGCCTGGCGATCGTCAGCAGCGACGACCCCTACTGCGCACCCGACCGCGCCGCGCAGATGGCGGCCGACTGGGGCTGCGAGCTGATGTCGGTCGGCGCGCGTGGCCACATCAACGGCGAGTCGGGTCTGGGTGACTGGCCCGAGGGGCGTGCGATGTTGCAGGCCCTGGCCGGCGCGGCCGTGTGATCGGCCAGAATCCCCGCATGGTCACCAAAAAACCCAAAGGCCTCGGCCTCGGCCTCGAAGCTCTGCTCGGCCCCAAAGTCAACGACAACCCGGCACCTGCCAACGACGGCGCGCCACGTGTCCTGAAGCTTTCGCAACTGCAGCCCGGCAAGTACCAACCGCGCACGCGCATGGACGAAGGCTCGCTCTACGAGCTGGCCGAAAGCATCAAGGCGCAGGGCATCATGCAGCCCATCCTCGTGCGGCCGGTGGGCGACAACCGCTTCGAGATCATTGCCGGTGAACGCCGCACACGCGCGGCCAAACTCGCCGGCCTCGATGAAGTGCCGGTGCTCGTGAAAGACGTGCCCGATGAAGCCGCCGCGGCGATGGCGCTCATCGAAAACATCCAGCGCGAAGACCTCAACCCGCTCGAAGAAGCGCAAGGCATCGCGCGCCTGGTCAACGAATTTCACCTCACGCACGAGCAGGCCGCGCAGGCCGTGGGCCGCTCGCGCAGTGCAGCAAGCAATTTGCTGCGCCTGCTCAACCTCGCCGAGCCGGTGCAACAAATGCTGATGGCCGGTGACATCGACATGGGCCACGCACGCGCGCTGTTGCCGCTCGAAGGTGCGCAGCAAATCCTCACGGCGGCTGAAATCGTCGGCAAAAAACTCAGCGTGCGCGAGGCTGAAAAATTGGTGAGCAAGGCGATGACATCGCGTCAAAAGCCCCTGCTGCGCGTGGCGAAAGAGAAATCACGCGATATTTCGCGCATCGAAGAAGAGTTGTCCGATGCCTTGACGGCGCAAGTCGAGATCCGCGTGAAGAAACGAACCAAGCGCGGCGAACAAGGCGAGGTGGCAATTCAGTTCGGTTCGTTGGATGAACTCAACGGGCTGCTTGAAAAACTTGGCTTGACCAACGCATAGGCGTATCTTGAGCCACGGTGTGGTTGACAGAAGAAGCCCTGAGGAACTTTGCGCTGCGTTCGCCGCTCCCTTGCATGGAGGGACAACGCGGTTGATGGTGCAGTGCAAAGTGACCAGCGGCACACTCCTTGCAAAGCTTGAACAACGGTGATATTTCGCTTCTTCTCAACACATGATTGCTCGCACAATGACCCAAGCTTGATCACAAGCGCCGCAGACAGCTGAGATAGCTGATAGCCGAGATGGCTGACACAAGGAAAGCTCTGATGGAGCCTGAAGCGGGCTTCATCAGAACTTCCCCAGACAGTGCCGAGGTGGCCCCTTGGCAATGTCTTCCTAAGCTCTAGGAGGTCAGCATGGATGTGATCAGCCATTTCGCCGCTCGATTCGAGCGCACGCGTGAAGAGGAACTCTCACTCGAGGAGTACCTCGCCGAATGCAAACGCAACCCGATTGCGTATGCCACTGCCGCAGAGCGCATGCTCAAGGCCATCGGTGAACCCCAAAGCGTCGACACGCGCAACGACCAGCGGCTTTCGCGGCTGTTCGCCAACAAGGTCATCAAGATTTACCCCGCCTTCGCCGAGTTCTACGGCATGGAAGACGCCATCGAACAGGTGGTGTCGTACTTCCGGCACGCCGCGCAGGGGCTGGAAGAAAAGAAGCAGATCCTCTATCTGCTGGGGCCGGTGGGCGGTGGCAAGTCGTCGATCGCGGAGCGGCTGAAGCTGCTGATGCAAGACGTGCCGTTCTACGCCATCAAGGGCTCGCCGGTGAACGAATCGCCGCTGGGCCTGTTCGATGCCACCGAAGACGGGCCGATCCTTGAAAAGGAATATGGCATTCCGCGTCGCTACCTGCAGCGCATCTTGTCACCCTGGGCCGTGAAACGTCTGGAAGAGTACGGTGGCGACATCCGCAAGTTCAAGGTCGTCAAACGTTTCCCCTCGGTGCTCAAGCAAGTGGGCATTGCCAAGACCGAACCGGGCGACGAAAACAACCAGGACATCAGCTCGCTGGTGGGCAAGGTCGACATCCGCAAGCTCGAGACCTATGCGCAAGACGACCCCGATGCGTACAGCTACTCGGGTGGCCTGTGCCTGGCCAACCAGGGCCTGCTCGAGTTCGTTGAAATGTTCAAGGCGCCGATCAAGGTGCTGCACCCCTTGCTGACCGCCACGCAAGAAAGCAACTACAAGGGCACCGAAGGCTTCGGCGCGATCCCGTTCGACGGCATCGTGCTTGCGCACAGCAATGAAAGCGAATGGAAGACTTTCCGCAACAACAAGAACAACGAGGCCTTCCTCGACCGCATCTACATCGTGAAGGTGCCGTATTGCCTGCGTGTCTCAGAAGAGGTCAAGATCTACGAGAAGCTGCTGCGCGGCTCGTCACTCGCCCAGGCCACCTGCGCGCCCGGCACCTTGAAGATGATGAGCCAGTTCGCCGCGCTCACACGCTTGAAGGAGCCTGAGAATTCGAGCCTCTATTCCAAGATGCTGGTGTACGACGGTGAGAACCTGAAAGACACCGACCCGCGCGCCAAGAGCTTCCAGGAGTACCGTGACTACGCCGGTGTCGACGAAGGCATGAGCGGTGTCTCCACACGCTTCGCTTTCAAGATCATCAGCAAGGTCTTCAACTTCGACAGCACCGAGGTCGCCGCCAACCCGGTGCACTTGATGTACGTGCTCGAGCAGCAGATCGAGCGCGAACAGTTCCCGGCCGAGACGGAGCAGAAGTATCTGGCGTTCATCAAGGAGCACCTGGCCGTCAAGTACGCCGAGTTCATCGGCAAAGAAATCCAGACCGCTTACCTTGAGAGCTACAGCGAATACGGCCAGAACATCTTCGACCGTTACGTCACCTACGCCGACTACTGGATTCAAGATCACGAGTACCGCGACACCGACACCGGCGAGGTGTTCGACCGCGCTTCGTTGAATGGCGAGCTTGAGAAGATCGAGAAGCCGGCCGGCATCAGCAACCCGAAAGACTTCCGCAACGAGATCGTCAACTTCGTGTTGCGTGCACGCGCCAACAACGCGGGCAACAACCCCACGTGGACGAGCTACGAAAAGCTGCGCACGGTGATCGAGAAGAAGATGTTCTCCAACACCGAAGAGCTGCTGCCGGTGATCAGCTTCAACGCCAAGGCGAGTGCCGACGAGGCGAAGAAGCACGAAGACTTTGTCACCCGCATGGTGGCCAAAGGCTACACGCCCAAGCAGGTGCGGCTCTTGTGCGAGTGGTACTTGCGAGTGCGAAAGAGTTCTTGATGACACATCCCCGTTCGGGCTGAGCCTGTCGAAGCCAGCGTGTGCCTCGGCTGGCACTTCGACAGGCTCAGTGCGAACGGAGCGATAGGAAAGGCAACATGCTCCAGCAGATCATCGACAGGCGGTTGGCGGGCAAGAACAAGTCCATCGGCAACCGCGAGCGCTTTTTGCGCCGCCACAAGGATCAGATCCGCGAGGCGGTGAAGCGTGCGGTCGATGGGCGCGGCATCCGCGACCTCGCGCAAGGCGAAGACATTCACATCCCCAAGCGCGACATCGCCGAGCCGGTGTTCGGCCACGGCCAGGGCGGCAAGCGCGAGATGGTGCACCCCGGCAACAAGGACTACGTGCGCGGTGACCGCATCGAGCGGCCCAAGGGCGGCGGTGGGGGCGGTGGCGGTGGGCAGGCGACTGACTCGGGCGAGGGCGATGACGATTTTGTTTTCCACCTCACCAAAGAAGAGTTCATGCAGGTCTTCTTCGACGACCTGGCCTTGCCCAACCTCACGCGCACCACGCTGGCCGAGACGCCTGAGTACAAGACCCACCGCGCCGGCTACAGCAGCGACGGCACGCCCAACAACCTGCACGTGGTGCGCTCGATGCGCGGCGCCATCGGACGGCGCATTGCGCTGGGCAGCAGCTCGCGCCGAGACATCCAAGAGTTGGAAGACGAGCTGGCCGAGCTCAAGGCCCACCCGATGGGCCACGAGATCGCCATCCTTGCGCTTGAAAAAGAGATCGAAGCCCTGCGTGCGCGCATCGGCCGCATCCCTTACCTCGACCCGCTCGACTTGCGCTACCGCAGCCGCGTGCGCACCCCGGTGCCAACCAGCAAGGCGGTGATGTTCTGCTTGATGGACGTCTCGGGCTCGATGGACGAAGCGCGCAAGGACCTCGCCAAACGTTTCTTCATCTTGCTGTACCTGTTTCTCACGCGCCACTACGAGCGCATCGACATTGTCTTCATTCGCCACCACACGCAGGCGCAAGAGGTCGATGAGCAGAACTTCTTCCACTCCACGGAAACGGGAGGCACCGTCGTGTCGAGCGCGCTGGTGCTGATGGAAGAGATCGCCAAAGCGCGCTACCCCACCAGCGAATGGAACATCTACGGCGCGCAAGCGAGTGATGGCGACAACTGGCACCACGACAGCGGCCGCTGCCGCGAGCTGCTGGCCAACAACATCCTGCCGCTGTGCCGCTACTTTGCTTACGTTCAGGTGGCCGAAGAAGAGCAGAACCTGTGGGACGAATACGCCGCGCTGGCGGCCGACGCGAAAGACTTCGCCATTCGCAAGGTGACCGAGGCCTCGCAGATCTACCCGGTGTTCCGCCAGTTGTTCAAGAAGGAAAGGGCAGCAGCATGACGTCGACACAATCCAGTTTCGCTGCACAGGCCGCCGCGCCGGGCCGCCCCAAGCAAGGCCCGACCCTCTCGGAGGGTCGATCGGCGTATTCGGCGAGCGGGGTGTCGTCATGAACGCACATGTGGATCCCCCGTGGGGTGAGGAGCGCCGCAAGGAGCAGCGGGTGGATGCGCCGCGCCGCCGCGCTGCCGACATCGTGGCGCCCGCGCGCATGCGCGAGCCGCTCGAAGCACCCAGTGACTGGTCCTTCGACCTGATCGAGCGTTACCACGAGGTCATCAAGGCCACGGCCAAGCGCTTCGGCCTCGACACCTACCCCAACCAGCTGGAGATCATCACCGCCGAGCAGATGATGGACGCCTATGCGTCGGTCGGCATGCCGGTGAACTACCGCCACTGGAGCTACGGCAAGGAGTTCATCTCCACCGAGAAGAACTAC
>NZ_JANOCG010000636.1:0-8088 GCF_031412075.1 Rhizobacter sp. | reverse complement strand
CGCCGTCCGATCGTGACGACGACCCAGCGCGACCGCGTGCCAAAAATCGCTCACGGAACCAGTATGAGAATCCAGTTGACGAGCATGCGTGCATCGGCTTCAGTCACGGCGGCACCGTTCGGCGGCATCGTCACATCGCTGACCTTGCCCGCCCAGTGTCTGGAACTTGGGTTCGAGCCGGTCATGACCGTGCGAGTCAGTCGATTTGAAGCGCCCGGGTCGTCTCTGTATTTGAGGGCGACGTCGCGCCACGCCGGTGCAATCGGTGGCATTCCATCGGCCCTTGCGGGAGGCGGCAGGACGCCGTGACAACTCATGCAACCGCTTTCAGTGGCGAGCTGGCGCATGGCGGCGTGGTACTCCGCCTCGTTGGCGCGGGCGGGGGCGCAAGCAATCAACAACGCGGCAAAACCGCTCAGCGCCTCATGCATCAGAGTTCTCCAAAAGCTATCGTCCAGCTTACGAACCGGGGCCGTTCCTGCGCGCCCTGTGATCGGGCCGGCTGGCGCCTCATCGGCAACGACAACGTGGTGCGCCGCGCGAGACTTTCAACCGTGTTACCCATCGCCAGCCGATTCATGCCGCGGCGCCCGTGCGTGCCTGTGGCGAGCAGATCGTCGCTGTGCCGGCGCAGGCGATCCAGCGCACGCTTGAGATCGTGAAGCACCTGGAGGCTTGCGTGCAACTCGGCGGCCAGGCCAATCGCCGCGTGAGTGCCGTGATCGGCCGTGGTGCCTGCGTCGATGGGAACCAGAATAGGGTGGTACACGTTGAGTGCTCCGGGGTCGGTCCCGCCAGGTGGCCTGCGCGCCGGCCGCTTGAAGGTGAAGCAATCCTCCGCCTTTTGGCATGGCCTGACCTTGACGTGGCTCAGCATCCGGTGCGCGCGGTTGGCGCTGGCGCACGGGCTGCGGTGGTGACAGGGCGCCCGATGAACGGGAGTTGACGACACAGCCTTCCTCGCCGGAGGCGACACGCGGCGACCCTGATGGCCCGCAAGCCAGCGGGCCCTGGGCGCCCACCACGAGCCTTGCAACGCGCGCGTGGTGCCGACGGCTGAAGCCCGCATCTTCGAGTCAGGAACGCTTGCCACCCTTGATTCAGCGCAACCGATGCGAGCCGGAGATGCCCCTTGCGAACGCCCCGCCGTATTGAGATGGGTCAAGCCCGAACGGGCCCTGCAGTTCAAGAATGCAGGTTGATCAATGTGTTCGCACCAAAAGGATTCACCATGGAACAAGCCACCCTGTCGCAGCTCTCGACCTTGCGCCACTTGCTGCTCGATCGGCGCCAGGCGCTGCGAGGGGAGATCGATGCCGTCAAGCCGACAGAGCCGTTGAACGGCGAGGCGCAGGAGGTCACGAGCCATGCCGACCAGTCCGTCTTGCAGCAGGCCGATGAGCTGGCCGATGCGCAACTGCAACGCGACCTGGACGAGCTGGGGGCCGTGCAGTCTGCCTTGAAGCGACTCGACTCAACCGGCTACGGTGATTGCGTTGACTGTGGGGCCGACATTCCTTCGCAACGGCTGCTGGCCCAACCTTCCGCCGAGCGCTGCACGGTCTGCCAATCGGCCTTCGAGCTCGCGAACCGGCGGCGGATGTCGTAAGCCGCCGGGCCACGCCGAGGGCGAATCCCGCTACGCGCAGCGTGGAAGTCTTCGCGTCCCGCGGGTTTCGATTTGTCGAAACTGGGGCGGTCGCGTTCAACCACAAGGCGCAATCGGGCTTGTGCTGGCAACAAACTCTTGCCGACGCCTGCCAACGGTCAGCCTGCGTTGTTGATCTGCGTCAAGCCGGGCTGGCGGCTACCGGCGCACGCTGGGTGGATCAGATCATGCAGGAGACGCACTGTGGCGCACGCCAGCGTGACCATCATTCTTCATGAGCACTGGGCGCTCTCGGCGATGCTGCGCGCGATTCTGCTGCTGCTTGCCGAGCACCGGCGCCGCGGCACGCTGCCCGATTTCGGCGCGTTGCGCGCCATGCTGTTCTACGTCGACGAATTTCCGGAGCAGCTGCACCACCCGAAAGAAAGCCGTCTGCTGTTCCCGAAGTTGCGCGGCCACAGCGCGCACGGCGACGCTGTGCTCGACCGGCTCGACCGTGACCATGACCGCGGCGAACACGCGATCCGCGGGCTCGAACACGCCTTGCTCGGCTACGAGATGATGGGCGAGGGTGACCAGCATCAAGCGCGTGGTGCGACGTTCGAGACCGCCATGACGCTTTATGTGCGCTTCTACCTTGGGCACATGCACATCGAGGAGACCGAGGTGCTGCCGCTCGCAGAGATGCTGCTGAGCCCCAGTGACTGGGCCGAGCTCGACGACGCGTTTCTGGCGAATTGCGATCCGCTTGCCGGACACGACGCGGTCGCGGCGTACCAGCCGCTGTTCAAGAAGATCCTGGGCGCACTGCCGGACGCGTGCGGAGTCGGCTCGGCCCTCGAAGCGCTGGCTGGCGCCAGCTTCCCGAAATACCAGCGGGCACCGGCCTGAGCCTCGCGACACGGCGAAACGCGTCGGTCGCCACACCGCCAACACCCTTGACCGGAGGCCTCCATGCCTGATTCCCTCACACCCGACGCCCTGCGCAAGATGCACGCCTACTGGCGCGCGGCGAACTACCTGTCGGTCGGGCAGATTTATCTGCGAGACAACGCACTTCTCGAATCGCCCCTCACGCTCGAACACGTCAAGCCCCGGCTGCTGGGCCACTGGGGCACGACACCGGGTTTGAACCTGATCTACGTTCATCTGAACCGGCTCATCAAAGCGCACGACCTGAACATGATCTATGTCATCGGCCCCGGGCACGGTGGGCCGGGCATCGTGGCGCACAGCTACCTCGAAGGCTCTTACACCGAGCACTACCCGGCGGTCGAGCGCAACGGCCACGGGCTGCAGCGCCTGTTCCGCCAGTTCTCCTGGCCGCAAGGCATCCCGAGCCACGTGTCGCCCGAGGTGCCCGGCTCCATCCACGAAGGCGGTGAACTGGGCTACTCGCTGGCTCACGCTTACGGGGCGGCGTTCGACAACCCGGAGCTGATCGTGGCTTGCGTCGTGGGCGACGGCGAAGCGGAAACCGGCGCGTTGGCGGCGAGCTGGCATTCCAACAAGTTCCTCAACCCCGCGCGCGATGGTGCGGTGCTGCCGATCCTGCACCTCAATGGTTTCAAGATCGCCAACCCCACACTGCTGGCGCGCATCAGCCGCACCGAGCTCACCGACCTGATGCGCGGTTATGGCCACGAGCCGCTGTTCGTCGAGGGCGACGATCCGGCGCTGGTGCACCAGGCGCTGGCCGGCGCGCTGGACACGGCTTTGGCGCAGATCCGCCAGTTTCAGCACGCAGCGAGATCGCCCAACGCAACGAAGACACCGGCGCGCCCGCGCTGGCCGATGATCGTGCTGCGCACGCCCAAGGGTTGGACGGGGCCGAAGCATGTCGACGGCTTGGCCGTGGAAGGCACCTGGCGCTCGCACCAGGTGCCGATTGCGGAGTTCAAGACGCCGGGGCATTTGCAGCAGCTCGAAGACTGGCTCAAGAGCTACAAGCCGCGGGAACTGTTCGACGAACAGGGCAAGTTCCGCGAGGAGCTCGCGGCACTCGCGCCGACGGGGCAACGCCGCATGGGGTGCAACCCGCATGCCAATGGGGGTGCGCTGTTGAAGCCGCTGTCCTTGCCTGGCTTCCAGGATTACGCAGTGGTGGTGCCCCATCCGGGTGGCGTTGAAGCCGAAGCCACGCGGGCGCTGGGCGCCTACCTGCGCGACGTGATGCGGTTCAACGCCATGAATGGCAACTTCCGATTGTTCGGCCCGGACGAAACCGCCTCCAACCGCCTGGAAGCCGTCTTCGAAGTCACCGGCAAACAATGGATGGCCGAGATGGCGCCGAGCGACAACCACCTGAGCGCCGACGGCCGCGTGATGGAAGTGCTGAGCGAGCACCTGTGCGAGGGCTGGCTCGAAGGCTACCTGCTCACCGGGCGCCACGGCCTGTTCTCGTGCTACGAGGCGTTCATCCACATCGTCGATTCGATGATGAACCAGCACGCCAAGTGGTTGAAGGTCTGCCGCCAGATTCCGTGGCGCAAGCCGATCGCGTCGCTGAACTACCTGCTGACCTCGCACGTCTGGCGCCAGGACCACAACGGCTTCTCGCACCAGGACCCGGGCTTCATCGACCACGTGGCGAGCAAGAAGGCCGACGTCGTGCGCATCTACCTGCCGCCCGACGCCAACTGCCTGCTGTCGGTGGCCGACCACTGTTTGCGCAGCCGCAACTACGTCAACCTGATCATCGCCGGCAAGCAACCCGCGCCTCAGTGGCTCAACATCGACGAGGCAGTGCGCCACTGCAGCGTGGGCGCGAGCGTCTGGGCCTGGGCCAGCAACGACCAGTGGGACCCCGACGTGGTGATGGCGTGTGCCGGCGATGTGCCCACGCTCGAGGCGCTGGCAGCCGTGACCTTGTTGCGCGGCTATGTGCCCGACATTCGCATTCGCTTCGTCAACGTGGTCGACCTGATGGTGTTGCAGCCGCCGCACCAGCACCCCCATGGCTTGTCGGACCATGATTTCGATGAGATGTTCACCACCGACAAGCCGGTGATCTTTGCCTTCCATGGTTACCCCGCGATGATCCACAAGCTGACCTACCGGCGGCGCAACCACGACAACATCCACGTGCGCGGCTACAACGAAGAGGGCACCACCACCACCCCGTTCGACATGGTCGTGCTGAACAACCTCGACCGTTATCAGCTGGCGCTGGACGCGATCCGGCGAATCCCCCGCTTCAGCGCGCAGGTCGACGAGGCAACGGCGCGCTACTGGACGACCATGGAGCGCCACAAGCTCTACATCGCCGAACACGGCGACGACATGCCCGAGGTGCGCGACTGGCGTTGGTCACCGTGAAGGTGTGGCCGTGCGCACGATGAACATTCTTGCGCTGAACAGCGGTTCGTCTTCGCTCAAGTTTGGCCTGTACCGAGTGGGCGCATCGGGTGTCGAGACGCTGCTGGCCGAGACCATTTCCACCACCGATCCTCAGGGCGCGATGCCTCGCGCGGCGCAGGTTCTCGCGCAGTCCGGCCTGCCGCCGCCGGACGCCATCGGCCACCGCGTCGTGCACGGCGGCCCGACGCTGCGCCAGCATGGCCGCATTGACGGCGCGGTGCTGCAGCAACTCGAAGCGGCAGCGGCGTTCGCGCCGCTGCACACACCGGCCGCGCTGGCGGTCATGCGCTTCGCCCAGGTGCACTTCGCCGGTTTGCCACAAGTCGCGTGTTTCGACACCAGCTTTCACGCAGACATGCCCGACGTGGCCCGGGTTCTGCCCATTGCGCGCGAGTTGCAGTCGCAGGGCATCCAGCGCTATGGGTTTCACGGGCTCTCGCTCGAATCCATCGTTCGCCAACTTGGAAACGATGTGCCGAACCGCCTGGTCATCGCCCACCTCGGCAATGGCGCCAGCGTCACCGCTGTCAAGGCCGGCAGATCGATCGACACCAGCATGGGCCTGACCCCCACCGGCGGCGTGATCATGGGCACACGCAGTGGTGACCTCGACCCCGGCCTGCTCGTCTACCTGATGCGCCGCCAGAACTACGACGCCGCCATGCTGGAAGATCTGGTCGATCACCGCTCCGGCTTGCTGGGAATTTCTGGCGTTGCCAGCAGCATGCGGCAGCTGCATGTGGCCGCTGCATCGAACCCCGACGCAAGGCTTGCCATCGAGATGTTTTGCCTGTCGGTGCGCAAGCAGATCGCCGCCATGATTTCCGTGCTGGAGGGTGTGGACATGCTTGTCTTCACCGGCGGTATCGGCGAAAACGATGCCGAGGTTCGCGCGTCGGTCTGCGGCGGCCTGGCCTGGGCCGGCATCACGCTCGACGACGCCACGCCGCGCTGCACGGTGCGGGTTCTTCCCTCGCAAGAAGACGAACAGATCGCCCGCCACACGCACGCGGTGGTCGCCCCCTGATGCTCGCCGATCCGTCTGTCGTGAGCAGCGACGAGGTCGCGAAAGCACTCGAGGTCGACATCGAGCGCGGGCTCAGTGCGCAAGAAGCATCAAGCCGTCTGGTGCAGAACGGGCGCAACGAACTGCGTGCGAAGCCGCGGGTACCCGTGTGGCGACGCATCCTGGCGCAGTTCCAAGACCCGCTGATCTACCTGTTGCTGGCTGCGGTGGGGATCGCGCTCGTCGCCTGGGTGATCGAAGGCCGTGTCGGCTGGCCGGTGGATGCCCTCGTCATCGCGGCCATCGTGCTGCTCAACGGCGTGCTCGGCCATGTGCAGGAAGCCAAGGCCGAAAACGCGGTGGCGGCGTTGGCCAAGATGACGGCTGCGACCGCTGCGGTTCTGCGTGACGGCAAGCCGCAGCGCGTGCCCAGTGCCGAGCTGGTGTGCGGAGACGTGCTCGCGCTGGCCGAGGGCGATGCCGTCGGCGCCGATGCGCGGCTGATTCAGGCGTCGACCCTGCGTGTGCTGGAAGCCGCGCTCACGGGCGAGAGCGAGGCGGTGCTCAAAGACACCGCGACCTTGCCGCAGCCGGTAGCCCTCGGTGACCAGCTCAACATGGTCTTCAAGGGAACGGCGGTGGCGCAGGGCACGGGCCTCGCGGTGGTCACGGCCACCGGCATGGACACCCAGGTGGGCCAGGTCGCAGCGATGCTGGAGGCCACCCCCGAGGAGCCGACGCCGCTGGAGAAAGAAATCGCCCGCATCGGCCGGTCGCTGGGCATCGCGGTCGTGGTCATTGCCGCCGTGGTGGTGGCAACCATCCTGCTGGTGTCGGAGATCCGCTCTGCCGCTGACGTGGTGCATGTGCTGTTGCTCGGTGTGGCGCTGGCGGTGGCGGCCGTTCCCGAAGGCTTGCCGGCGATCCTGTCGGTGGTGCTGGCGCTGGGCGTGCAGCGCATGGCCAAGCACCACGCGATCGTCAAGAATTTGTCGTCGGTCGAGACGCTCGGTTCGGCGTCCGTCATCTGCTCCGACAAGACCGGCACCTTGACCCGCTCCGAGATGACCATCGAGCGGGTGATGACGGCCTCGGGCGCCACGCAGGTGAGCGGGGTGGGTTACGCGCCTGAAGGCCGCGTAGAGCACGAGGGCGCGGCGCTCGCCGAAGGCCCGCTGCGCGCGGAAAACATCGTCATGCTGAGCGGCGGCAGCCTGGCCGGCAACGCCGATCTGCGCCAGACCGAGGGCGGTGCGTGGGAGATCCACGGCGACCCCACCGAGGCCGCCTTCCTGGTGGCCGAGCGCAAGCTGGGCGTCACGGAGCGGCGCGAAAAACGCTTCGAACGCGTGGGTGAAATCCCGTTCACCTCAGAGCGCAAGCTGATGACGACGATCGAGCGCGACCACGAACACGAGAACGAGGTCGTGCTCATCACCAAGGGGGCGCCCGACGTGCTGCTGGGCCGCTGCAACCGCGCGCGTGTGGGGCTGGAGATCGTGGCGCTGGACGACGCCCTGCGCGCGCGCTTGCTGGCCGACGTCGACCTGCTTTCCGACGCCGCGTTGCGCACGCTGGCCGTCGCCTACCGGCCCCTCGATCCCGCTGAGGACCCTGCGGCCACCGAATCGCTGGAACGCGACCTGATCTTCGTGGGCACGGTCGGCATGATCGACCCGCCGCGTGAGGAGGCGGCGGTGGCCATTCGTGAGGCGCACCGGGCGGGCATCCGCGTGATCATGATCACCGGCGACCACCCGCGAACGGCCGCGCGCATTGCTGCCGACCTGGGGATCGTGGAGGCGGGTGCTGCGGCCCTGACCGGGCTGCAACTCGACGCACTGAACGGAGAAGCGTTCGCCGCCGCGGTGCGCACCACCTCGGTCTACGCGCGCGTGTCGCCCGCCCACAAGCTGCGCATCGTCGACGCGCTTCAGGCCGACGGCAACATCGTGGCCATGACCGGCGACGGCGTCAACGATGCTCCTGCACTGAAGGCGGCCGACATCGGCGTTGCGATGGGCATCACCGGCACCGAGGTGACGAAAGAGGCGGCCAAGATGATCCTGGCCGACGACAACTTCGCGACCATCGTCGAGGCCGTGCGCGAGGG
>NZ_JANOCG010000635.1:0-10827 GCF_031412075.1 Rhizobacter sp. | reverse complement strand
GCGCAAAAAAAGGCGCCGGCAGTCGCGCAGGTCGAGGTGGCCAATCAGGCTGTGCATGTCAGGTGTCTTTCGAGGGGTTGGCAATGAACATCACATCGCGTGGCTGGGCCTGCAGATGCTGGCCGCCATCGACCAGCAAGGTGGTCCCGGTGATCCCCGGCGATTCGATCAGGAAGCGCACGCTGCGGGCGATGTCAGCCGGGGTGGAGGAGCGCAGCAACGGCGTGAGCTGGTGCGATTGGGCAAACTCGTCCGCCGTCATCGCGCCTGAAAGCAGCGTCACACCCGGCGCCACACCACACACGCGCAGCGCGGGCGCCATCGCCTGCGCGAGCATCACGGTGGCGGCCTGCAGCGCCGCCTTGGACAAGGTGTACGAGAAGTAGTCGGGGTTCAGGTTGAACAGCTTCTGGTCGAGGAGGTTGACCACGCAGCCCTGGCGCCGCGTGCTCAGCAGGTGTTCGTGCAAGGCCTGCGACAGCAGCACCGCCGGGCCGGTGTTGGCGCGCCAGTGGCTGTCCATCGCGGCGTAGCTGAAACGCGCGGCGTCGTCGTACTCGAAAGTCGAGGCGTTGTTGACCACCGCGTCGAGCCGTTTGAAGCGCGCCAGCACGGCGGGCACCAGCGCACGGCAGGCGGGCTCATCCGACAGGTCGGCGGCAAAACTCGCGGCTTGTGCACCCGTCGCCTGAGCCTGCGCCACAGTGGCCTCGGCGTCGTCGCGCGAGTGGCGGTAGTGCACGGCCACATCGAAGCCATGCGAGGCCAGGTCGAGCGCGATCTCACGGCCCAACCGTTTGGCGGCGCCGGTGACCAGAACGACGGGGCGTTCAGACATGGTTGCTGGGGGGCATGGAGCGTGTTGAGCGAGCCCGACAGTGTATCGGCGTGGCCCTTTTCGCCGGCCCGACGGGGCTTGCGCGCGTGGCCACACGCCGCTCGGCGCCACCGGGCGGCACCTCGCCACCTCGTCCCGACCGTTCGCCCCTGGCCCTGGCGCGCGGCGCATCGACGCTGCCTACACTGGCGCGCCCGCACCCACAAACCGATGAACCTTCACGACCCCTTGGCCGCCCCCAGCAAGCGCCGCGTGTTCTTGCGCGATGCCGTGCTGGTGCTGGCCCTCAATGCCGTGGTGGCCTTGGGCCTGGTGTTGATCGGGCTCGCGCTGGCGCCGCAGGTCACGCCGGCGCTGGTCGGGCAGCTTTTGTTGACGCACATGGTGTTTTCGCAGGCGATCGGCCTGTGTATCTTTGGCTTGATCGAGTGGCCGCGGCTCACGTTGTGGTGGCAGCGCCCGCCCAGCTGGCTGGCCTTGGGCGCCGTGACGGCGGTTTCGATCCCCATTGGGTACGTGGCGGGCCGCAGCCTGGCCAGCGCCTGGTTCGGCATGCCGGTGGTGCCGCCCTTGTCGATCGGCCCGGTGGCGCTGCTGCTGGTGTTCACCACCGTGCTGGCCTCGCTGGTGGCGGTGCACCTCATCACCCAGCGCGACCGGCTGGAGACCGAGCGGCTGCGCGCTGAAAACGCCGACGTGCGGGCGGCGAGCGCTCGCCTGCAGCTGCTGCAGCAGCAGATCGAGCCGCACATGCTGTTCAACACCCTGGCCAATGTGCATGCGCTGATCGACGCCGAGCCCGGCCGAGCGCAGCAGCTGCTCGAAGCGCTGAGCGAGATGTTGCACACCAGCATGCAGACCGGCGAGCAAGCCAGCGTCACGCTGCAGCAGGAGTTCAACTTGCTGGAGCAATACCTCAAGGTGATGGCCATCCGCATGGGCTCGCGCCTGCGCTACACGCTCGAGCTGCCTCCTGATCTGACCGTGTTTCGGCTGCCGCCGCTCACGGTGCAGCCGCTGGTGGAAAACGCCGTCAAGCACGGGCTCGATGGGCAACTCGCGGGTGGCAGCATCCGTGTGGCTGCACGGCGTGAGGGTGGGCAGGTGATCGTCGAGGTGGTCGACGACGGCCAGGGCCTGCAGGTCGACGACCCGTTTGCCGCCGGGCGCATTGGCCTCTCCAACCTGCGCAAGCGGCTTGTTTATGCCTTCGGAGATGCGGCCCACGTGGCGCTGACCGACAACCCACCGCACGGTGTGCGGGCCACGTTGAGCTTTCCTTCATGAACATCCCCGTGCTGGTGGTTGAAGACGAGCCGGTGCTGGCGCGCCGCCTGCAGCAGCAGCTCAGCGCCTGCTGGCCCGGTATCGACCTGCTGCCGGTGGCCGACAACGGCGCCGCGGCCATTGCGCTCGCACTGGAACACCTGCCGCGCGTGATCTTTCTCGACATCCACATGCCGGCCTGCTCAGGGCTCGATGCGGCCGAGGCCATCGTCGAAGACTGGCCCGAGGGCCACCCGTTGCCGCAGCTGGTGTTCGTCACCGCGTATGGCCAGTACGCGTTGCAGGCCTTCGAGCATGGCGCGATCGACTACCTGCTGAAACCCGTGAGCACCGAGCGGCTGCAGCGTGCGGTGAAGCGGCTGCAGGAGCGGCTGGCGCTGCTCAACGCGCAGCCAGTCGAAGGACTCGGCAGCGAGATGCAGCGGCTCGGTGCGTCGTTGCAAGCGCCATCGGACGCCGGCCGGTTGACGGTCATCAACGCGGCGGTGGGTGCCATCACCCACTTGATCCCGGTCGACGAGGTGCTTTACTTCGAGGTGGCCGACAAGTACCTGCGTGTCATCACGGCGCAGCGCGAGGCGCTGATCCGCATGACGCTGCGCGAGCTGCTGCTGCGGCTCGACCCCGAGCGTTTCTGGCAGGTGCACCGAAGCCTGGTGGTGCAGGTGCGCCGCATCTCGCATGTGGAGCGCAGCGAAGAAGGCCGCATGCTGCTCGGCCTGCACGACCACCCGGCGCGCCTGGCGGTGAGCCGGCTGTTTGCGCACCGCTTCAAGGCGATGTGACACGCGCCGTTCGCGACGCCGGTTGACGCTTGGGCGCCCTGGCGGCGACGTTCGGGGTTTCGGCGCAGCGCGGCGAGCCCCGCCTTCCTAGAGTGGTCGGTGTCCCAACCCTTCCGTGACCCATCGTGAACCCACTCTTCTTTTCTTCGCACAGCCGTTGGCTCGTGCTCGCCATGCTGGCCTTGTGCTCCTCATCTGCGTGGGCGCAAGACGGCCCGCCCCCCGGCTGGATCGGCCCGCCTCCGGGCTGGTCGGGTGGCGTGCTGGCAGGCGTGGCGCGTGCGCCCGAGTTCGAGGGCAGCGACCGCTCGCGCAGCCAGCCGGTGCTCGGTGGCGAGATCACCTACCGGACGGCCCGCCTCGGCAGCGTGGCCATGGGCAACCGCGGCCTCCACTGGACCGTCGTGCAGCGCCCACACTACAGTGCGGGCATGGGCTTGAACATCGACCCCGGGCGGGTGGACAACGGCGACCGCAAACTCACCCCTCTCGGCTACCGGCCGGGCAGCGAGGTCTTGCGGGGGCTGGGCGAGGTGCGTGCCACGCCGGTGGTGTCGGCCTTCGGGTCGCTCACGCTGGGCGGGGTGTCGCTCACTTCGGCGACCCGCCACGCCACCCACAGCCACGAAGGCACGCTGATCGATCTGGGCCTGGCCCTGCCGTGGAAGATCGACCCCCACACCACGCTCACCGTCGCGCCCGGAATCACCTGGGCCGACCGGCGCTACATGGGGGCCTTCTTCGGCGTGACGCCAGAACAGTCTGCGGCCAGCGGCTTTGCCGTCTTCGAGTCGCGCGCCGGGCTGAAGAGCAGCCAGCTCGCGCTCGACTTCGACATGGCGCTCAGCCGTTATTGGTACGTCAATGCCACGCTGCAAGCCAAGCGCCTGCAGCGCGCAGCCCACAGCCCCATCGTCCAGAAAGCGCGGCAGGCGAGCGGCATGCTGGCCGTGCGTTACCAGTTCCAGCTCTGAGCCATGCCAGCCGCAACAAGCGCATGGCTGGAACGGCTGGGCCTCGGCGCCTTGAATGCGCTCGCGCTGGCGGTGGCCGCATATGCCTTCCTGGCTTACGCGCTGCTGCCCCCGGGCGCGGAGGTGGCGCCTGCCATGCAGGCCGTCTACCGCGCCCACCCGGTGCTGATCTATGGCCATGTGTTTGCTGCGGCCTTGGCCCTGGCGCTCGGGCCCTTTCAGTTCTCCACTCGCTTGCGTCGCACGCGGCCGCAGCTGCACCGCTGGATCGGCCGCACCTACCTCGGTGTGGGTGTGTTGGTGGGCGGCGTGTTCGGCTTGCTGCTCTCGCGCTACGCCCACGGCGGCCCGGTCGCGCAGGTCGGTTTTGCCGTGCTGGCCCTCGCGTGGCTGTACACCGGGTTGCGTGGCTGGTTGGCCATTCGGCGTGGCGACGTGGCCTCGCACCGGCAGTGGATGTTGCGCAACCAGGCGCTCACGCTGGCGGCAGTGAGCCTGCGCATTTACGTGGGTGTGGTGGTGGCGGCGCATTGGCCCTTCGAGCCGGCCTACGCTGCAATCGCCTGGCTGTGCTGGGTACCCCACCTGCTGCTGGCCGAATGGTGGTTGCGCCGCCCCGCCGGGCAAGCCTGGGTTTCTACAATGCGCTGATGACATCTCACGAGAGCGCTCCTGCATCGGCGCCACTGGCCACGCTGATCCGGCGCGCCATCGAGCGCCAGGGCGGCTGGATGCCCTTCGACCGTTTCATGGCGCTCGCGCTCTACGCACCCGGCCTCGGCTACTACGCCAACGACAGCCGCAAGTTCGGCCTCATGCCGTCGTCGGGCAGCGACTTCGTCACCGCGCCGGAGTTGTCGCCCTTGTTTGGCCAGGCGCTCGCGTGCCAGGTGGCACAGGCGCTGGTGGCGAGCGACAGCAGCGAGCTGTGGGAGTTTGGTGCCGGCTCGGGCGCATTGGCCGAACAGCTGCTCGATGCGCTGGGGTCGGTGGTCACCCGCTACACGATCGTCGACCTCTCGGGCAGCCTGCGTGCGCGGCAACGTGAGCGGCTGGCGCGTTTTGGCGAGGTGGTGCAGTGGGTCGACGCGCTGCCCGAGTCGCTCAACGGCGTGATCGTCGGCAACGAGGTACTCGACGCGATGCCGGTGCAGCTGCTGCACTTCGATGGCGAGCGCTGGTTCGAGCGGGGCGTGATGGCGCAAGGCGACACCTTCGCCTGGAGCGACCGGCCCACCGAGTTGCGCCCGCCCTTCGAGGGCCCGTTCGCGCCCGGCACCGTGACCGAGATCCACCCCCAGGCCGAAGCCTTCATCGCGACCCTGGCCGACCGCCTGCAGCGTGGTGCTGCCTTCTTCATCGACTACGGCTTCCCCGACGCCGAGTACTACCACCCGCAACGCAGCGGCGGCACGCTGATGTGCCACCAGGCCCACCTGGCCGACTCCGACCCGCTGGTCGATGTGGGCCGGAAAGACATCACCGCCCACGTCAACTTCACCGGCATCGCGCTCGCCGCTCAAAACGCCGGGCTGCAGGTGCTCGGCTACACCTCGCAAGCGCGCTTCCTGTTGAACTGCGGCCTGATGGA
This sequence comes from Rhizobacter sp., assembly GCF_031412075.1. Taxonomy (GTDB): domain Bacteria; phylum Pseudomonadota; class Gammaproteobacteria; order Burkholderiales; family Burkholderiaceae_C; genus Rhizobacter. Next base: position 5,352 of record NZ_JANOCG010000635.1, on the reverse strand, counting down.
CATGCTGCAAGGCGCCGATGTGAAAACCATCGCCCCTGCGCAGAAGCTCATCACCGAGCACGAGATGGGCGAGCTGTTCAAGGTGATCGCCTTCGCTCGTGGCTGCGACGCCGCGTTCACCACCGACCCGCTGGGCTTTGCCCAGGGCGACCGGACGCACCGGCTGTGATCCGCTGGTTGATCGTCATCTTCCTGGCGCTGCTGATCTTCAGCGGCCTGCACAAGTGGCTGGAGAAGATCGGGCTCGGCAAGCTGCCGGGCGACTTTCGGTTTCGCATCTTCGGGCGCGAATTTTTCATCCCGCTCACCAGCAGCGTGTTGTTGAGCATGGTGGCGCTGGGCATCTCCAAGCTTTTCTAGCCGGAGCATGGCCCGCCGCACTGCGGGCCATGGCTCCTTCGGGCGATGCCCGGGAAGGCGGGGTTGAAGACACTGCTTTCCATGCCCCGCCATGGAGACTCCGTGATGAAACCCGTTCTTGCCGCCGCGCTGGCGGCTCTGCTCAGTTTGTTTGCCACCGACGCGCCGGCCGTCGAGCCGCCGCCGTCGGTGGCCGCGCTCTTCAGCCGCGTGCCCGAGTTGCCGGCGACTGCCGACGAGGCGGCGTCGTGGGTCGACAAGAGCGGCCGCATCGTGCACCCCGGCCTGCTGGCGCTGCGCGCCGACATCGCGGCCCACCAGCGCGCCATCGGGCTGATCCAGCAGGCGGCCGCCGAGCGGCACCAGACCCAATCGGCCATCGTGGTCGAAAACCTCGGCAAGGGCATGGCCGACGTCGGCATCGACATGGCCCGCATGCAGCGTGACCCCGCCTACGCGCAGCAGGTGCAGGAGCGCATGCGCAAGATGTCACCGCAAGAGCTGATGGCGATGTCGCAAAAGATGAACCAGCCGCTGAATCAGGAAATGCGCCAGGACAAGCGCCACCAGAACCAGGCGCAGGCCATGGTCGAAGACACGGCGCTGAACCGTGCCGCCGCCGAAGCCGGCGAGGCATACGCGGGCTTGCAAATGAAGCGCCTCGATGCCCACACGGCACGCTGGCGCGAGGCCGACGAGGCCGTGGCCCGGGTGATGAAGAAGCCGCTCGCCGCACCTGGCCCCAAGCCCACGCCGGAGTGGGAACACATCGGCTGCGACGCTGCTTGCCGCGCGCAGTGGGACGCTTACGCCAGCAAGATGCTGCCGCTGATGGTGGCGCGCGACACCGAGGGCTTGCGCATCCGCCGCGCCGCGCTGCAACGCCAGCGTGCGGCCGTGGCCGACGGCATCAAGGTGGCCGACAAACACCTTGTCGCCACGCAGTACGGTGCCGCGTCAATCAGCCAGGCGAACCAGGGCAACATCGTTCGCTACGACGGCGCGGCCATCGCCGAGATCTCGTACCTGCTCGACCGCATCACCGACAGCGTGAAGAGCGCAGCGGTGGTGGTGCACTGTGGCAAGCAGATCGTGCTGGCGCCGCAGGCTGTTTGTCATTGAGAGACGCTGCGCCCTGTCCACCAAGTTGAGGATTCGGCGTCTCCGGCATCTGCGCACAGTGGTACTCCAACCGACAGGAGACCACGATGAAGATCCGGCTTCACAACGTGCCGGGTGGCGTGTTCAGCGCCACAGGTCCGCAGCTTGCCTTGGAGCTTGACGACGCCGGTCAAGCCAACGTCACGATCCATGTGGCGCTTTCCGACGGCACGCACTTTCACTTCCCCGATGGGTCGGGACTTGGCAGCCCGCGTTCAACGGTGCTCCCGCCGGGCGACTACACCTGCGTCGTGCTGGTGGCTGCCTTCGGTCATGGGGCGTTTGGCCGTTCGTACAAGAGCAGCGTGAAGATCGCCGGCAGGAAGGCGGCCTCGGCCACCGGAACGCTGCCCGACGGCATCGATGCCGAAAGCGACATTCAGGCCTTCATCCTGAGGGTGTCGTGATGGGCGCGCGCACGCTCGTCCCGCTGGCGCTGACGCTCATGAGTGCAGCCCATGGCGCCGGAGCCCAGGAGGGCAAGGACGATTTCAAGGACTACCTGATCGATGTGGGGCCCGGGCATGTGTCGGCCGGCGAGATGCTCAAGCTGTCAGACAGCGCCATCACGACGATCCAGGCCCCGAAAGACTTCGTCGCGCTGTTGAACGCGGCCCAGTCCGACGACAAGAAGAGCGGTTTCGGCCTGGCGATCACCCCTGCGCGCACGAGCTTGACCCCCCTGTCCATCAACTCGTACACCAAGCACACCTGGGCACGAGTTTGGGGTGGGACGACCTTCAGCTACGCACGCAACATCAACCCGCTCGCCGGTGTCGACTACAAGCAGGATGCTTTCGCGGTCAACATCTCGCACTACATCAAGGCGGAGGATGACCCGCACGTTGCCGCCTACCGCGCGTTCGTCGATTGCAAGCCGCTGCAGCAACTGGTGACCGATGAATCCAGCCGCGTTCTGCTGGCGCTCAAGGGCGTGCCGCCTGAGGAGATCCAGAACGCGCTGGCGTTGGCCAAGCGTGGCTCCAGCTTCCTCGCGTCTGCCGATGCGGCCGCCAAACAATGCGCGCGCGCTGCGGCCGAGCCGCTCTGGAACGCATCCCAGGTGGCGCTGACCCTCGGGCAGAGCTGGATTCGCTCCCCCGGCGCAGGCACCTCTCGGGTGTCGCTGGCACGCACCGTCGCACTGTCGGCAGCCTATGGCCCCAGCGACCAGACGCTGGTGGATTTCACATTGAGGCGCACCGACCGTGCGCTTGACCTGGACACGATCGCCACCTCGCCGGTACACAAGAAGACAAACATCGCCGCACTTCGGCTGACCTATGGCCGTGGCGACGCCCGCGACACCTACGGGCTTGTCGAAGTGAGCAATGTCAAGTCATCCAGGGCAACCTTGCCCGACGCGGCCTTCAAATATGCCCTCGGGATCGACAAGCGGCTGATGGAGGGGGTGTGGCTGGAGTTCCGTGTGGGCAAGCGGCGCGCCCTGGAGGACGGCCGGCAGGAGACGGTCGGCCTGATCAACCTCAAGTTCTCGACGACCACGACCCTGCCAAAGGCCCAACCCCGTCTGTGAAGCCGGGCCGGTGCCCTGACGCGGCCCGCTACCATCCCGGGCGCCACAGGAGGGGTGCATGCACAGTGTCATCACGCGTCGCCGCGCGTTGCAAGGTTTGGGCTTGGGGTTGTGTACCGTGCTGGCGCCCGCGTCCTGGGCGCAGACGCGGGAACAAGACGGGCTCGAGGTCTTCACTGGCTTCCAGGGCACCCGGGTGCGTTTTGCCAACATCGAGGCCGGGCAGGCGGTGCTCGCGGCCGACGACGAGTGGATGGCGGCCACCAGCGAATTCCAGCGGCGGGCCGTGATGGGCCGTGCCGAGCCGGTGTCACTGGAGGCGTTTCGGCGATGGAACGCCGAGGCCGTGCGCGCCTGGCCTGCTGATCAGCTCACACGTTGGCGCGCGGCACTCGAGAGCCTGGCACCGGCCTTCACCACCTTGCGCATCCCTTTGCCCAGCGAGGTGTGGCTGATCGCGACCAACGGCCAGGAGTCCGCCAACGCGCCCTACACACGCGGCAACGCCGTCGTGCTGGCCGGCGCAGCGCGCATGCCCGGCTACTCCGACGCCATGCTGCTGGCCCACGAGCTCTGGCATGTGGCTTCGCGCCATGCGCCAGTGCTGGCCTCGCGCCTGTATGCCGAGATCGGCTTCGAACCTATACCGCAGCTGGTGTTTCCGGAGGCCTGGGCGCCGGTGCGCATCGCCAACCCCGATGCGCCGCAGAACCGACACGCCATGCAGATCCAGGTCGGTGGCCGCACGCCCTGGGTCACACCGGTGCTGGTGGCGGCGCGCACGGCTCTGCAGCCCGGCGAAACCTTCTTCACCGTGATGGATGTGCGCCTGCTCGAAGTCGAGCCTGACCCGGCGGGCGGCGCGTCACGTGCCGTGCTGCGCGAGGGGGTACCGGCGTGGCACGCGCTGCAAGGCCACGACTACCTGCGCCGGCTGGGCGGCAACACCGGCTACGTCATCCACTGCGAAGAAGCGATGGCCGACAACATCGCGCTGCTCGCCACGGGGGCGGAGCCGCGCAACCCGGCGCTGCTGGCGCGCATCAAGTCGGTGTTGCTGGCGCCTCGCTGAGCGCACCGCGTCAGCCCGCAAGGGCCCCGGCCACGGCCGCGGCCCGTGCGTTGCGGATGGCGTCGCCAATCGCGGCCCCCTTCCAACCCTGGGCGAGCGCTTGCGCCGACACAGCGCCGCTGTCGACCGCCAGCGCCGCATCGAGCGCACGCTGCAAGCGCGCGCGTTGTGGGTAAGGCCGCTCTTCGAAACCGGTGCGCCCGCGTGCATCACATTCGCAGGCGAGCAGCATCTCGGCAAAACGTTGCGGCCGGCGCCAGGCGTCGCAGCGCTCCAGCAGGCGCATCACGGCCGCCGCGTCGAGCGTTTCGCTGCGGTGCACGTTGCCGTGTTCGCGCGCCACGGTCTCGGCCAGCTCGCGGCAATCGGTGGGCACCTTCAGGCGTTCGCACACGGCTTGCACCAGCTTCACGCTGCGTACTTCGTGGGCGATGTGGCGCGGCCACTCTTCGGCGGGTGTGGTGCCTTTGCCGAGGTCGTGGCCCAGGCACGCGAAGCGCACGCTGAGCGGCGATTGCAGCTGGGCCGCCATGTCGAGCACCAGCATCAGGTGCACGCCGGTGTCGACCTCGGGGTGGTGCGCCGGCGGTTGTGGCACACCCCACAGACGGTCCACCTCGGGCATCAGGCGGGCCAGCGCGCCGCAGCTGCGCAAGACCTCGAACATGCGCGAGGGTCGACTCTCCATCAGCCCGCGCGACAGCTCTTGCCACACGCGCTCGGGCACCAAGGCGTCGACCTCGCCGGCCGCCACCATGTGCTGCATCAGCGCGTTGGTTTCAGGCGCGACATGGAAGTCGACAAAACGCGCCGCAAAACGCGCGAGCCGAAGAATGCGCACCGGGTCTTCGGAGAAAGCAGGGGACACATGGCGCAACACCTTGTCGCGCAGGTCGCGCTGGCCACCGTGCGGGTCGATCAGCGTGCCGTCTTCGCTTTGCGCGATGGCGTTGATGGTGAGGTCACGCCGCTGCAGGTCTTCTTCGAGGGTGACGCCCGGGTCGGCATGGATGGTGAAGCCGCGATAGCCCGGCGCCGACTTGCGCTCGGTGCGGGCCAGCGCCACTTCTTCCTTGGTGATGGGGTGCAGGAAAACGGGGAAGTCCTTGCCCACCGGCGTGTAGCCGGCGTCGACCATTTCTTGCGGCGTGGCGCCGACCGCGACCCAGTCGCGGTCGTTCACCGGCAAGCCCAGCAAGGCATCACGCACCGCACCACCGAC
>NZ_JANOCG010000634.1:0-15775 GCF_031412075.1 Rhizobacter sp. | reverse complement strand
GACCAGCGCTCACGCGGCTTCTTGCTCGGCGCCACCGCCGGCCGCACCACGCTCGGCGGCGAAGGCCTGCAGCACCAGGATGGATCAAGCCTGCTGCAAGCCTCGACCGTGCCCAACTGCCGTGCCTACGACCCCTGCTTTGCGGGCGAGTTTGCGGTGATCCTCGACCACGGCATGCGCGGCATGCTGGAGCGGCAAGAAGACGTTTTCTACTACGTCACGCTGATGAACGAGAACTATGCGCAGCCCACGCTGCCGGAGGGCGTGGAGGCTGATGTCATCAAGGGCCTGTATCGCTTTGTCACGCACAGCGCGAAGAAGGCTCGCGGACAGGTGCGGCTGATGGGCTCTGGCACGATCCTGCGCGAGGTGATGGCCGCGGCCGAGTTGTTGGCGAGCGAGTGGAATGTAGATGCCGAGGTGTGGAGCGCCACCAGCTACAGCGAGCTGGCGCGCGACGCCGCCGAGGTGGAGCGCTTCAACCGCCTGCACCCGCAGGCCACGCAGCAGACCAGCCACGTGCAGCGTTGCCTCGCGGGCGAGGCACCCATCGTGGCCGCGAGCGACTACGTGCGTGCCTGGCCGCAGCTGGTGGCCAGCCATGTGCAGGCGCCCTTCGTCGCGCTGGGCACCGACGGTTTCGGCCGCAGCGACACACGTGCCGCACTGCGCAGCTTCTTCGAGGTCGACAGACACCACATCGTGCTGGCCGCGCTGACGGCGCTGCGCGATCAAGGCCAGGTCGACGCGACGGCATGCGTGCAAGCCATCGAGCGCTACGGCATCCAGACCGACCGCCGCCCTTCCTGGACGCGCTGAGCGGACAAGCACCCGTCATTCCCGCCTGCGCGGGAACAACGGGTGTCGCCTACGCGTTGACCAGCGGCAGCGCCGTCTTGTAGCGCACTTGCTTCAACGCAAAGCTGGAGCGAATTTTCTCTACCTGCGGCAGCGGCGAAATGCGTTCGATGATGAAGCGCTCGAGCGCCGCCATGTCGGGCACGGCCACGCGGATCAGGTCGTCGGCGTCGCCGGTCATCAGGTAGCACTCCATCACTTCGTCATGCGCGCAGATCGCGCTCTCGAAGTGGTCGAGCGCCTCGCGTGTCTGCTGCTTCGACAGGCTCGCGTCGGCCTGCAGCTCTCGCAGGATGCGCAGGTCGACCGCGTCGAGCGTCATCACGCGCTCATTCACATTTTCTGCGCCAAGCGCGCTTCGCTCTCCTGCATGAACGCCACGAGTTTCTGGTTGAACTCGTCGGACACCTGCTGCGGGAAGTGATGCGGCGAGGCGATCACCAGCCTGCGTCCCCCGCCCAGCTCGGCCACCCGGTCGGAAATGGCGTCGAAGGCCGGGCTCCAGCCACCCGACACCACGAGCACCGGGATGCCGGCCTGCCGCACGGCGGCGAGCTGCTGCTGCAGCAACTTCTTCGACGGCAGCTTCAGGCGGAAGATCGCGCGGCCCATGCGCTCCAGCTCTTCGGGGCTGGAGCCACCACGGATCTCGGGTGGGATATTCACCAGCTTCACGAAGCGCTCGATGCGCGTGGTGGCCGAGAACGAGAAAAACAGCGTCTTCACGATCTGGAAGATGGAGCGGCGCACCACCGGCAGGTCGGCCGCCAGTGCCGCCAGTGCCGCCATCGCAGGCTCGATGATCGTGAGCGAGCGCACCGCCTGCGGCCGCTGGGCTGCTGCCGCAAGGGCCACGCAGCCACCGAACGAATGGCTCACCAGGTGCGCACCGTTGCCCAACAAATCGGCCACCAGCGCGCCATCGGCTGCGGCGTCGTCGGGGCGGCCGGGGTCGGGGCTGCGGCCATGGCCGGGGCGGTCGGGCACCAGCAGCTGAAAGCCGCGCTCGGCCAGGCGCTGCTGGGCGCTGAAATGGAGGTCGCCGCCCACCTGGCTGCCCTGGGCGCTGCCGTGCACCAGAACGACCTGGGGACCGGCGTGGCCCCACTGAGTGACATGCATGGCTGCGGTGGGGTGTTTCATGAGGATGCGATGCGCGACTTGTAGGCCGCGTACTGGTGACGGAAGTAGGACTCGAAGCTGGTCGGCGGGCGGCTCAGCAGCCCGGTCAGCACATTCGGGTTGCCGACAAAATCGTGGCCGCTGTAGCGCTGGCTGATCGAGCGCAACACCCGCACCTGGTGGCTGCACTCGGCGGGGTCCTTGTCGCCGACCCAGGCCTTGAGGTAGGTGTCGGCGTCGATCTGGCTGACGGCGATGGGCTTGCCCGTCACCCGCGACATGATCGCGCCCAGCTCGTGGGCGGTGTAGCGGCCGGGGCCCACCAACTCGTAGGTGGCTCCGGCATGGCGCTCGCTGTTGCCAGCACCGAGGCGGCCACGTCGGTCACGTCGCCGAGGTCGACCATCGACTGCCGGCGATCCAGCGACCACGAGAGCTCGAATACGCCGCGTTCGAACACGGGCTTGAGCTTGAGCGGCAGCATGTAGTTGGACGGTTGCAGGATGGTGAACTCCAGCCCGGAAGACAGCAAATGCTCTTCGATGTCGCGCTTGATCTCGTGCTGCACCAGCTCGGTGGTGATGGCGTGCAGCACCGAGCTCAGCACGAAGTGTTTTACGCCCGCTGCCTTGGCCGCGTCGATGATCGCCAGGCCCATCTGGCGCTCGCGTGGGTGGAGTGTGGGGCCGATGTGATAGACCTTGTCGACACCTCGCACGGCCTGCACCATGACCTCAGGCCGGCTGATGTCGCCGACCAACACGTCTTGCACGCCCAGGGCGCGCAACTGCTCGGCAGAGGCCGGAGACTGCACGCAGGCACGCACTGGCTGTCGGGCGGCCAACAGCTTCGCAACGAGCAGCTTGCCTTGGTTGCCGTTGGCCGCAGTGACCAGAATCATCGTTTGCATCCTCCTCGATTCGCGGGGTCAGACGCCCACGTAGGCTTGCAGCAGCTCGGGCTGCGCACGCAGTTGCTCGCTTGCGCCCTGCCATACCACACGGCCCTTCTCGACAATGAAGTGCCGGTCGGCCAGGCGCAGCAAGGGTGCGATGTTCTTGTCGATGATGACGAGCGACATGCCCTCGGCCTTGAGCCTGGCCAGGCTGTTCCAGATCTCGGCGCGGATCAACGGCGCGAGTCCCTCGGTGGCTTCGTCGAGGATCAGCAGCGTGGGGTTGGTCATCAGCGCGCGGCCGATGGCGAGCATCTGCTGCTCGCCACCCGAGAGTTGGCTGCCGAGGTTGCGCTCGCGCTCTTTCAGGCGCGGGAACATCTCGTACACGCGCGCGAGCGTCCACGGGCTGCTGCGGCCCTGCCGGTTCTCGGCGGTGGCCACCAGGTTCTCGCGCACACTGAGGGTGCCGAAGATGCGCCGCCCCTCGGGCACGAGCGCGATGCCGCGGCGCGCCACCTTGTAGGCAGGCCAGCCGGTGATGTCGGCCCCGGCCATGCGCACACGACCTTTGCGCGGTGCCAGCATGCCCATCACCGTCTTGACGGTGGTCGACTTGCCCATGCCGTTGCGGCCGATCAGCGTGGCCACTTCGCCGGCTTGCAGTTCGAAGCTCAGGCCGAACAGGGCCTGGCTCGCGCCATAGTGGGCTTCAATGCCCTCGACTTCAAGCAAGGCAGTGCTCATACCGACTCCAACTGGTCGCCGAGGTAGGCCAGGCGCACCTCAGGGTCGTTGCGGATCTGATCGGCCGTGCCGCAGGCCACGCGCCGGCCGTAGACCATCACGGTGATGCGGTCGGCCAGGGCAAACACCGCGTCCATGTCGTGCTCGACGAGCACGATGCCGTAGCGCCCGCGGATGGCCTGCAGCAGCTTCACCATCTCCCGCGACTCGGGCTGGCTCATGCCCGCCATGGGTTCGTCGAGCAGCATCACCTGCGGCTTGAGCGCCATGGTCATCGCGAGCTCGAGCTGACGACGCGCGCCATGCGCCATCGCCGACACGCGCGTGTGTGCCTGGGCACTCAAGCCCACTTGCTGCAGCAGCTCGTGTGCCGGCTCGACCAGGCTGTGGTCTTTGGACACCGGCCGCCAGAAGGAGAAGCTGCCGCCGCTCGCGCCTTGCACCGCGAGCATCACGTTTTGCAAGGCACTGAACTCCCGGAACACCGAGGTGATCTGGTAGCTGCGGGCGATACCGCGCCGCGCACGCCATTGCACCGACTGCTGCGCCACCTCCACCCCGTTGAGGCGGATGCTGCCTTCGTTGGGCATCAGCTCGCCCGAGAGCTGGTTGATCAGCGTGGTCTTGCCGGCGCCGTTGGGGCCGATGATGGCGTGGATCTCGCCGGGCTTCACATCGAGGTCGAAGCCGTCGGTGGCCACCAAACCGCCGAAGCGCTTGACCAGGCCTTGCACGCACAAGAGGCTCATGCGCCCTCCTCGTCTCGTACCTTCAGCGCGCCGTACAGGCCGTGCTTGAGCAGCAGCGCAACACCCAGCGACACCAGGCCCAGCAGGCCCAGCCAGTGGTTGCGCACCAGCTCGTCGAGCGGGGCCCAGCCGATGCTGAACGACGACAAGGCCTCTTCCATCGAGAGCCATAGCACGGCACCCACCACCGGGCCTATCAGCGTGCCCAGGCCACCGAGCACCACCATCACCACCAGGTCGCCCGAGACGATCCACTGCATGTACGACGGCGAAACAAAGCGCGTCATGTTGGCCAGCAGCATGCCGGCCAGCACGCACACCAGGGCCGACAGCACGTAGGCCGTGAGCTTGACCTGCTGCGTGGGGAAGCCCAGCGCCTTCATGCGCCGCTCGTTGGAGCGGCAGCCGCGCAGCACCATGCCGAAGCGCGCGTGGATGAGCCGGTGAAAGGCAAACAGCACCACCATCAACACGCCGAAGATCAGGTAGTACAGCACCACGTTGTTGTTGAGATCGACGATGCCGAAGTTGCTGCGCAGGTCGATGCTGAAGCCGTCGTCGCCGCCGTACTGCTTGAGGCTGATGCCGAGAAAGTAGAACATCTGCGCAAAGGCCAGCGTGATCATGATGAAGGCGACACCGACGGCGCGCAGACACACCATGCCGATCACCGCGGCCAGCACCCCGCCCACGCCGAGCGCGACCGCCAGGTGCACCCAACCATTGCTGACGCCGTGGAACGACAGAATGCCCACCGCATACGCGCCCAGGCCGATGTAGAGCGCGTGGCCGAAGCTCACCATCGCGCCGTAGCCCATCACCAGGTTGAGCCCGGTGGCCGCCAGCGCAAAGATCATCATGCGCGACACCAACGTGACGTAGAAGCTCTTGCCGGTGATCTGCGCAAACACCGGCACCAGAGCGAGCGCGGCGATCAGCGCGACGGCCACGCTCAGGTGCAGCACGAGGCGGCGCGGTTGAGGGGAAGCGGTGGCCGGCATCGAGCGGGCAATCGGCAAGTCAACCATGTTTCACCGGGAAGAGACCGGCCGGGCGCACAGCAAGCACCACGGCCATCAGCAGGTAGATCAGCATCGAGGCGATCGCCGGGCCGGCGGCTTGTGCGACCGAGCGCTCCATCAGCTCGCGCATCAGGCCGGGCAGGAAGGCGCGGCCGATGGTGTCGACCACGCCCACCAGCAGCGCCCCATAGAAGGCCCCGCGGATCGAGCCGATGCCACCGGTGATGAGCACCACCAGCGTGAGGATCAGGATCGGTTCACCCATGCCCGGCTGCACCGACAGGATGGGACCGGCCATCACACCGGCCAGGCCGGCGAGTGCGGCACCGGCCGCGAACACCAGCGCGTTGAGCCGGCGGATGTTGACTCCCAACGCAGCCACCATGCCCGCATCGGTGGCGCCGGCGCGGATCAGCATGCCGATGCGCGTGGCGTGCACCACCCAGTAGAGCAGTGCACCGACCGCGAGGCCTACGCCGATGATGGCGAGGCGGTAGGCCGGGTAGCTCAGGCCGAACAGGTCGACGGTGCCCGACAGCACCTCGGGCACGTCCATGAACAAGGGGGCCTGGCCCCAGAAGTAGCGCGCCACTTCGTTGAAGAAGAGGATCACGCCGAAGGTGGCCAGCACCTGGTAGAGGTGGTCGCGCTCGTAGAGCCGCGCGATCACCACCCGCTCGATGGCCAGGCCCAGCAGCAGGCTGCCCACGATGGCCACCACGGCGGCCAATACGAACGAGCCGGTCCAGCCATACACCGTGGCCGCGAAGTACGCGCCCATCATGAACAGCGTGCCGTGGGCGAGGTTGATCACGTGCATGATGCCCAGCACCAGCGTGAGGCCGGCCGACAGCAGGAACAGCAGCACACCGAGCTGGAAGCCGTTGAGCAGCTGCGTCAGCAGCAACGAGGCAGTCATGACGTTTGGCAGGATGTGACTTCAGACGCCATCACTTCAGCGGGCACAGCGCGTGGTACGCATCCTGGTGGTTCTTCAAGGGCGTGGCCACGGTCTTGAGCGTGTAGCGCTCGCTCGCGTCCTTGATCACCGTGAAGGCCAGGTAGTCGTGGATGGGGAAGTTGTTGTTGCCGAACTTGAGGGTGCCGCGCACCGATTTCGGGTTGCCGGCCTTCAGGGCTGCCATGAAGACCTCCTTGTCGCTCACGTTGCCTTTGGTGCGGGTGAGCGCCGCGTCGAGCAGCAGTGCCGCCTCGTAGCCCTGCGCTGCAAACAGCGAGGGGATGCGGCTGTGCTTCTTCTCGAAGGCCTCGACGAAGGCCTTGTTGGCTGGCGTGTCGAGGTCGGGCGCCCACCAGTGGGTGCTGTTGAGGCCGAGCGCCGAGTCTTTCAGCGCGGGCAGCGTGGTGGCATCGAGCATCGACGAGGTCTGCAGCGGGATGGTCTTGCCCAGCCCGGCCTGCTGGTACTGGCGCACGAAGTTGACCGCCAGCGCGCCGGGAAAGAAGGCGTACACCGCGTCGGGCTTGGCCGCGGCGATCTGCGCAATCTCGGCCGAGAAGTCGGGCTGCGCCATGCCGGGCGACAGCTCGTCGAGCACGGCGCCCTTGTAGGTGCGCTTGAAACCTTGCAGCGCGTCTTTGCCCGCCTGGTAGTTGGGGGCGATCAGCACCATGCGCTTGTAGCCCTTGTCGGTCGAGAACTTGCCTGCCGCCTCGGCATGACCATCGTTCTGCCACGAGACGACGTACTGGTAGGGCGAGCACTGCGCCCCGGCCATCGCCGAGGGGCCGGCGTTGGAGCCGATCAGGAACACCTTCTTCTCGGTGATGGGCCGCGCCACCGCCATCATCACATTGGAGCCGATGAGGCCGGTGATGATGGGCACGTTTTCCTTCTCGATGAACTTCTGCGCGATCTGCAGGCCGAGGTCGGGCTTGAACTGATCGTCCTCCTTCAGCACCTGCACCAGCACACCGCCGAGCTTGCCGCCGCGCTGCTCGATGGCGAGCATGAAGCCGTCGTAGTTGTCCTGGCCGAGCGTGCCGATCGGGCCCGAGAAGGTGCCGAGGTAGCCGATCTTGATCGGCGATTGAGCGGCGGCCGGTGCCACGCAAATGGCAGCCAGCGCCAGCGCCGCTGCGATCGATTTGAGGTTGAACATGTCTCGTCTCCGGGTTACTTGAAAAGTGCGGGCTGTTGTGGGTGCGGATCGCCCTTGCACGGGATGAATGCTTTTCAGCGCGGTGCAGCCTGTCCGGTCACGTGACGCAGCAGGCTCGCACCGTCGTCAGGCCAGGCATTGCCGCGCCAGGCCACGTGCTGGTCGGGGCGGATCAGCGTGTAGCGCGTGGCATAGAGCCCGGGCAGGCCGGACTCGCGTGGGTGGATCACCCGCAGGGGCACGCCGGCCTGTTGCGCGGCTGCGCGGGCCGCGTCTGAACCGCTGGTGTTGCTGGCATTGGCACCGCCCGTGTCGAGCAGCGTGAAGCCCTTGCCGAAGTGGTCGTAGAGCGAGCTGCCGTCGTGCAGCCAGGCGTGCGGGGCCAGGTGACCGGGGCGCGAGGTGGGCACGTAGTTGATGAAGTCGGGCGCGGGCGCTTCGGTGCCGTCGCCCACGATCACCGGCGAATCGTTGTAGCGGTAGCCGAGCACGACACCCAAGGTCATGAACTCGCGCAGCTTGGCGACGGAGGCGCGGGCGCCCACCTCGAGCCGCAGGTTCGCGCCGCGCTCGTTGTCGTCTTCGAGGCCGTCTTGCCAGAGCTGGTGGCCGCCGACGGCGTGGTTGGTGGTGGCCTCTTCGATCACGAAACGGTGCACCGGCGCGCGCTCGCGCTCGTAGCTGTCGAGCAAACCAGCGCCGCCCCAGCCCTGCAGCACGGCGGCGAGCTTCCAGCCGAGGTCCACGCCATCGGCCACGCCCATGTTCATGCCGTAGCCGCCCATCGGCGGGTGCAGATGGCAGGCATCGCCGGCGAGAAACACGCGGCGGTCGCGGTAACGGTCGGCCAGCAGCGAGCTGGCCACCCATTCGTCGGAGCTCAGCACCTCGTAAGGCAAGTCGATACCACTCGCCTTCTTGATCAGCGCGGGCGCGTCGCTCGCATCGAACTTCAGGTCCTTGGGCACCGAGGTGGGCATGAAGAACCAGCGCTCGTCGCGGTCCATCGGGCCGATGATGCTGGGCACGTCGGCGTTGACCTGCCAGTACATGATGGCCGGGCCGTGCTTGTGGGCGTGGGCCAGGCCGGGCGCGCGAAACACCACGTTGTAGTTGCGCGAGAGGCCGTAGGTGCCTTGCATGCGCGCACCAATGGCGTCGCGCACGGAGCTGCGGGCACCGTCGGCGGCGACGAGAAACTCGCTGCGCACCTCGAACTCGCTACCCGCAGCCTCGTCGCGAACGCGCGAGCGCACCTGCTGGCCGTCCTGCTCGAAGCTCTTGAGCTCGCAGTTGAAGCGGATCTCGACGTGGGCCAAGCTCTGCGCATGCGCGCGCATCACCTCTTCGACTGTGTACTGCGGGATCCACTGGGCATGCTCGCTGTAGAACGGGTTCTTGCCCGGCCCGCAATACAGCGCGTTCTCGAAGCGCGCCAGCTCGTAGCCCGCAAGCCGCGTGACGAAGAGCACGTTGGAGGGATAGTCGATGCCGAGCGGCGACTGCGCTCGCAGCTTGTCGGCAATGCCCCATCGGCGCATGTGCTCACGGGTGCGCACATTGGTCGTCTTGGCGCGCGGCGCATGTCCCACGCGCGAGTTGCGCTCGATCACGAGGCAAGGGATGGAGCGCTGCCCCAATTCAATGGCGAGAGCCAAACCCGTCGGCCCGGCGCCGACGATGAGAACCCGCCTGTCGACCACATCGCGATTCACGTTCACCCACCCCATCCGTTTCAAAGTGAAGCGGATCGTAGGGAGACGGATGTGCCTGCAGAAGATGCAAAAAAGGCGTCCCTGATGACGCCGCGGCATCGCGCTCGGCGATGCCAACGTGGCATCGACACACCGAGAGCGCAATCTCCTTCGTTGCAAAGCTCCGACCTACCATCTTCTGCCAGTCACGTGAACTTGCGCGTGACGCTACCCAGGACACCTCCACCATGAAACTGTTCCGCCACGGCCCGCTGGGCCAGGAGCGCGCTGGTGCGCTCGACGCCGATGGTCAGATGCGCGACCTGTCGCTGCTGATTGCCGACATCACTCCCGACTCTCTCGCGCCTGCCAAGCTGCAAGCGCTGGGCGCGATCGACCTCAAGCGCATGCCGCCGGTGCCGGCGGGCACGCGCATCGGCGTGCCCGTGAACGGCGTGCGCCAGTTCCTGGCCATCGGCCTCAACTACCGCAAGCACGCGCAAGAAGCCGGGCTTGAGCTGCCGGTGGAGCCGGTGTTCTTCACCAAGGCCATCACCTCGCTGGCCGGCCCCCATGACGAGATCACCCTGCCCGAGGGCTCGCTGCAAGGCGATTGGGAAGTGGAGCTCGGCATCGTGATCGGAAGCCTCGCGCAGCGCGTGGCCAAGGCCGATGCGCTTTCATACGTTGCAGGCTACGTGCTGGCCAACGACGTGTCGGAACGCGACTGGCAGATCAAGCGCGGCGGACAGTGGGGCAAGGGCAAGAGCTTCGACGGCTTCGGCCCGATCGGCCCCTGGCTCGTGACCACCGACGAGCTGCCCGACCCGCAGCGTGTCGAGATCGAGCTCTCGGTCAACGGCAAGCGCCGCCAGCAGAGCAGCACGGCCGACATGATCTTCAGCGTGGCCGAGATCGTGTCTTACCTGAGCCAGTTCATGACGCTGCTGCCCGGCGACGTGATCATCACCGGCACGCCCGCCGGCGTGGGCCTGGGCATGAAGCCGCAACAGTTTTTGAAGCGCGGCGACGTGATGGAGCTCTCGGGCGGGCCGCTGGGCACGCAGCGCCAGACCGTGCGCTAGAACGAAGCGCTCGCCGCGCTCAGCCGATCAACGAATCCATGTGGCGGCTGGCGCGGCGGATCATGTCGCAGAAGTATTCCGCCGCGGGAGTGAGTGGCAGGCTGTTGCGCCGCACGATGCAGATCGGCGGCGAAGGCAGGTCTTCCTGCACGTGGATGGGCTGCAGGGCCTGGCGGAACAGCGGTGCCTGCGTCCACTGGATGGGCAGCAGCATCAGCAAATCGGAGTAGGCCACCGTGAAGAGGAAGGTGAGCGCCGAGCGTGCCTGCACGATCATGCGCGGCGGCGGCAGCCCGTAGCTCGCGAACAGCGGGCACAGCTCTTCTTCAGCCTTGTAGGTGACCGAGGTGGTGACCCATTCGGCATCGACCAGATCGCGCAGCGAGGTCGCATTGGCCAGCGGGTGGCCGCGCCGGCTGACGATGACGCGCTTGTTGTCGAGCAGCTTCTCGACGCTGAGTTCGGGCGAAACTTCTTCGAGCGTGGGACCGATGTAGCAATCGACGATACCGTCTTTCAGCTCGGCCTCCACGCTGGGCAGCAGGCCGTCGATGATGTCGAGCTTGACGTCGGGGTAGCGCTGGCGAAACGCGGCCAGCGCATCGGGCAGCATGGCCATGTGCGGCACGCCCGACATGCACACCGTGATCTGGCCGTTGATACGGCCGCGCATCTGGTCGATCTCATCGCGCGCGCGCTGCAGCTCGCTGCGCACGGCCTTGGAGCGGCGCAGAAAGAGCTCGCCCATCTGCGTGAGCGAGACACCCTTGGCGCGGCGCTCGAAGAGCACCACGCCCAGCTCCTTCTCGAGCTCCTGGATGCTGCGGGTGATGGCGGGTTGGGTGACGTCGAGCTGGCGCGCGGCGGCGCGCAGGCTGCCGCGCTCGGCCACAGCCATGAAGTCACGCAGGGAATTGAGTTTCATCTGAGGGCCGGCTGACCGCCGACGGCGATCAGCGTTTGTTATCGCTGAGGCAAGATTAGTGCGATCCACTGTCACCGCTCTCAGTGCGATCCCTCGGTGAAGCCCCTGGCACGCCACCGATCATGAAAGATTCACGCCGGGCCAACTTCGTAGTCGATGTGGCTGAACTGCCCCTCAAAGAGAGCCTTGACCTCAAGCACCTTGGGCCGCATGGACCCACGCTCGGGCGAGGCCAGCATGCGATCCACCTCGGCGCGCGTGTCGAACTCCACGAGGATCTGGCAACAGATATCGGGAGGGTTGTCTTCACGCCCCTTGGGCCACAGGGCCCTGGCGCTGCGCACCCCAGGCAAGGCCTCCAGGCCCGGCACGATGCTGTTGTCCATCAGGGCCTGGAACTGCGCCTCCATGCCGGCTTTGGGCTTGCCCAACCAAAACGCTGAACGGATCCACATGGCTCAGCTTGCGCAGGACATCAGATCGGTGGCTACTGCGGCGTTGCTGAACATTGATGGTCTCCTGTCTTGATTCGACCCCAATCCTAGAGCGCTGCTCCTATACGCAAGAGATGAAGAAAGACAGAGGTTGATCAGTTTCAGTAATCGCGATGGGAGAGCGAAGCCCGGACGAGCCTCGCTAGGGGCCGTGTCCCTTGGTGCCCAACAGGTTAACGACGCTATTGCGCTCGATCCAGCGCGCGGCATCGCGTGGGCTCCAGCCGCTGCGCTTGGTGGCGTGCAGCCCGCGGGCGACGGCTTCGAAGGTGATGCCGGCCACGGCCTGGCGGGTCAGCTTGTCGAGCTGGCGTTTCTGTGCCGGATCGGTGCCGGTGCGCAGCAACTTGCGCGCCTCGTCACGCGCCTTGCAGGCATCCTTCAGCCAGACCGACACCTTCTTCGATCCGGCCTCGGCGTGGTGCCCCAGTCAGCCAGGCGCACACGCGCCTTGTCAGCGGGACACGCGGAGTTGCGGCAGACAACATCGGTGAGCACCATGGGGGAACAAACTGAGTCCGGTGACCCCGATTTCGCTCCTCTTCCCCCGCCATCGCGGCCATTTGGGGTGAGAGGTTACGAAACCGCTTGAATCGGCTTTGGCCTTGAAACCCGCGTATTTTCTAGGTTTCCGGCACTTCCCGAGATCGATTGGGACCTTCTGGAACGGCTTGGTGGCCCGGAGGGACTTGAACGATCGCGGAGAGGCCGCGCCAGTGCTTAATCTGGCCCACGGGGCCGAATTTGTTCCCCCGGCCTGTTCCCCTGTCTAAAACGTTACATCTTTTCAGCCGACTCAAACCGCTTCACTCCCGGCGCCGCTGACAGCCGCAGTTTACGTCGTTGGCTTTTCGCACTCGATTGCGCTGCTCGCGGAAAACGACCGCTGGGGCCGGATGGTCATGCATCGGCTACGACCCCGCACCACTCTCACCGCATACGGGTTTCGCAGCATGGCATCCACAATGCTGCATGAGCGCGGGTGGACCATCAGACGTGATCGAACGGCAGCTATCTCACTCTGAGCGGAGCGCAGTGAAGGCAGTCCGGCAGAGCCAGTTTCTGAAACTCTGGAGTACCTGCCCGCGGCGTTGGGCTACCGCTCGGGGAACAGTTCTTGAGTGGCTTGGAGCAGCGTATCTCGAAGGGCCTCGTCTTTCTCGATAGCAGAGAGCGACCGGTCGACCAGCCGCTCGAACTCGGCGCTCAGGATGAACTCTCCGCCCAGTTCGTCGAGCAGCACAGCCTCGATGAAAAGTCGCAGCGCCTTGCGGGTGCGCTGCGGGTCGTCCCGCCGCAGCACTATCAGGCGCGAGGCCAGCGTACTCACATGAGACTGGGCCGTTAGCACGCCGCCATCTTGCGGCGAACGCTGCTGCTGTGTCGGGGCGCCGGCAGATGGCTTCGGTGAGGTGACGCCGGGCGCGTCGAGACTCTTGCGCAAGGTGGCAATCGCGCGTGTCAATGATCCAAGCCGGTCAACCATGTGGAACTCCTCAGTCCGCGTTCAACTACAGCGTCATTTCAAACAGTGCATGACGCTTCTGAAGCGCGCGCAAGCTCAACAAAGCCGCGCTGTGAATCTGGGACACGCGGCCCTTGGTCAGCTTGAGCGCATCTGCAATCTCTACAAAGGGCATCTGCTGGAAATAGTGCCGGTGAATCACCGCCCGTTGCTGCTCCGGCAGCGACTCCACACAATCGGCGAGACGCCGGCTGAGTTGGTGCATTTCAAGACGGCTGTAGGCATTGTCTGGCAGGGTTCGCTCACCGTCGCTCTCATACACGCCTGAGTCTTCGAGCGCAAAGCCCAGGGCCAGCCCGATGGCCACTTCCGCCAACCTTTCCAGCGCCGACACAGGCTCGGCCAACGCATTCTCGGCAAGTGAGGCTGCGCGCTCTTTCACCACGCGGTGTCGCACCGAGGCCTGGCGCTGCACTTCGCTCAGGCTCTCGACGCCATTGAGGATCGCGCCGTTGATGCGGTGGCTGGCAAAGGTCTCGAACTTCGCGCCCATCGCGGGGTTGAAGCGATCGATCGACTCCAGCAGGCCGACCATGGCGAATTGCAGGTAGTCACCAAACTCCAGCTCATGGCTGATGCGGCCCGAATAACACTTAGCCGCGAGCATGCGCGTGAAGCCGGTGTAGCGCTCCACCAGGGTGTGGCGGTCGAACGGGTTGCGCTGCTCGACCCAGCGTGCCCAGAGCGGCCCCACGTCACCCGTCTGCGTTGTGCGAGCTCTCGGAGCCACGGTGCGCCGTCAATGAAACGAGCCGAGCAGGGCCCGCGCCACGATGTGCCACCCATCGATCAGCACAAACAACAGGAGCTTGACTGGCACAGATACCGTCGAGGGCGGCACCATCATCATGCCCAGCGCCATCAACACGCTGGCCACGATCAGGTCAACCAGCAAGAAGGGCAGGAAGATCATGAAGCCGATCTGAAAAGCAGCGCGCAACTCCGACAGCATGTAGGCCGGGATCAAGTGCAGCATGCTGATGTCGTCCATCGACGCGGGACGCTTGGCGCTGGCCACCTCGATCATCAGCATCAGGTCGGTCTCGCGCGTTTGCCGCACCATGAACTCCTTGATGGGCTCTTTGCCACTGTTGAGCGCGGCGTTGAGGCTGGCCTTGCCCTCGGTATAGGGAATAACGGCGTTGCTGTTGATCTTCTCCAGCACCGGTTGCATGGAAAACAGCGTGAGAAAGAGCGCCAGCGTGATCACCACCATGTTGGGCGGCGTCTCGAGCAGGCCGATGGCATGGCGCAGCATCGACAGCACGATGACGATGCGCACGAACGAGGTCATGCAGATCAGCACAGCCGGGATACAGCTCAGCGCGGTGAGCGCAAGAAACACGCGCATCGCCGACGTCATCTCGGGCGAACCGGCCGTCTTCTCGGCCCATTGCAGTGGAAGACCGGAGGGCATTGGTGCCTGCGCCGCCGCGAAGGCCGATGCGCCCGCGAGGCCCAGGCTCAACAAAACCGCCCAGCGCAACCAGTGCGAAGCGGGCGGGTTCGAGCCCTTCTCTGCCTGCGAGCTCACGTGCCAGCTCCACTGGGTTGAACTGGCGCGACCGCACTCACCGCGTCATCGCGCAGGCAGGTGCTGCCCGCCGCGGTGACCGACAGCAAGAGGCGGCGCTCGCCGTACTCGACGACCATGAGTTGCACGCCGTGGGCAAGCGGCGTGCGCTCCAGCACCTTCGTGTGCCGCTGCTGGGCGGCGAGCCGCGGCAAGCGCGCGCCGAACCGGCGAATCGCAAAAATCAAGGCCGCCAGGAGCAGCGCACAGCCGAGCACCGCCAGCAGCCATTGCTGCGGATCGGGCGTGTCGCCCGTCATGGCCGAGCGATACGGGATGGCGGGGGCACTCGCCTGGCCCCAGGCCAGACCCGACGCGGCCCATAGGGCGATGGTCAGCGCGGGCGGTGCCAACCTGTAAGGCACGGCGCTCACCTGCCGAGCGCAGCTTGCACGTGGGTGACGCAGACGCCGAAGTGGTCGCCCACGGCGACCAGCTCGCCACGCGCGATGACGTTGTCGTTGACCATGATGTCAAACGGTGCGTTGAGCTGCGTGTCGAGCTTGAAGACGGTGCCTTCCTTGAGGTTCAGGATTTCGCCGATGGTGGTGGTGACGTGGCCGGCAATCACCTGCACCTGCGTCTTCACGCCCGCCAGGGCGGCCATGCGCAGTGAGGGTGCAGCCGCCACCTCAGAGGCCACCGGCTGCAGCGGGGTGAGGTCAACAGCGTGCAGGGTCTGGACAGTTTCGATGTGTTCGTTTTTCATGGATGTGCTCATTTGGAAGCGGCAACGACCTGCACGGCGCGCTGAGCGCCCTGCCGGCCGAGGAAGGCGCGGAGTTTCTGGTCGCTGCCATCGACGCGCATGACGATGGGGGCGGCGGTGGTGCTGCCCACGAGGATCACGTCGTCGAGGCCGATCGCCGACAACGAGCCCACGCTCACCTCGGCCTGACCCAGCTCCACCGTGAGGCGGATGGGCACATGGGCCAGCACCTTGGCAGGTGACCACCCCGGCAC
>NZ_JANOCG010000633.1:0-1503 GCF_031412075.1 Rhizobacter sp. | reverse complement strand
CCGAACTCTTCGGCGAAGGCCGCGAAGATGAAGTCGGTGGTGCGCTCGGGAATGAACTCCAGGTGCGTCTGCGTGCCCTGCATGAAGCCCTTGCCGGTGAGACCGCCCGAGCCGATCGCGATCATGCCCTGGATGATGTGGAAGCCCTTGCCCAGCGGGTCCTTGCCGGGGTCGAGCAGGGTGCACACGCGGTGCCGCTGGTACTCCTTCAGCAGCGGCCACTCGACACCTGGCTGGCAGATCGTCGGCTCCGAAACGACGATGGCGGTGATGCCCACGGCCGCCAGCAGCAGCACCGGCACGATCAGCCGCCACGACAGGCCGGCGAAGAAGAGCACGTAGACGCCGGCCGAGAGGATCAGGATCGCGGTGCCGAGGTCGGGCTGCTTCACCACCAGGCCGACCGGCACCAGCAGCAGCCCCACCGCGACGGCCCACGCCGCGCCCGACATGCGGCCTTCGCATTTCTGGAACCACCAGGCCAGCATCAGCGGCGTGGCGAGCTTGAGCAGCTCGCTCGGCTGGATCACCATGCCGACGTTGAGCCAACGCGTGGCGCCCTTCTTGCTGATGCCGAACATCGCGGTGGCGATCAGCAGCGCCACCCCCACGGCATACACCGGCACCGCCAAGGTCATCAGCCGGTGCGGCGGAATCTGCGACACCAGGAACAGCAGGCCGAGCGCGATCAACATGTTGCGGCCGTGGTCGACGAAGCGGGTGCCGTGGTCGAAGCCGGCCGAGTACATCGTCAGCAGCCCGAAAGCGGCCAGCAGCCCGATCGCCACCGACAGCGTGGCATCGAAACCGAACAGCACCGGTTTCCAGCGCTGCCAGAGCGTGGGTTGCTCGAAGATCGCGCCGCTCATGGCCGGATCACCGGAAGCTCGAGGCCAGGGCCTGGCTGGCCGGCAGGGCCGGTGCGCTTGCCGCCATGCCGGGCAGGACCACGTCGGCGGCCAGGCGCTGCTTGCCGATCGGCGCGCCCGACTTGCCGATCCGCGTGGCGGCCATGTCTTCGTCGCTCGGCCACAGGCCCGAGAGCCAGTAGTCGAACACGCGGCGGCTGATCGGCGCCGCGGCCTCGGAGCCGAAGCCGGCGTTCTCGACCACCACCGCCAGCGCGATGGTCGGCGCTTCGACGGGCGCGAAGGCCATGTAGAGCGAGTGGTCGCGCTGGTACTCGTCCAGCCGCGACGCGTTGTATTTCTCGTTGGCCTTGATGCCGACCGCCTGCGCGGTGCCGGTCTTGCCGCCGCTCTTGTACGGCGCACCGAGGTAAGAGCGCACCGAGGTGCCTTCCTGCGTCACCGCGTAGAGCGCGCGGTTGATCAGCGCCACGTGCTCCGGGCTGAAGGGCAGCGGCGGCAGCGCCACGCCGGCGATGCGCTTCTTCTGCCGCGTGACCACGTCTTCCACCTCGCGCGCCAGGCGCGGCGCGTAGCGCTGCCCGCCCGACACCAGCGTGGCCGTGGCGCTGGCCAGCTGCAGCATCGTGAAGTT
>NZ_JANOCG010000632.1:0-7980 GCF_031412075.1 Rhizobacter sp. | reverse complement strand
CCAGCCCGGCCGCCGAGTCGCGCGCGCGGCGCTCGCGCTTGTCGAGCACCTCACCGGCGCCCTGCCCAAAGCGGCTGGACACACCACCGGCTTTCATCTGGCCGGTCACTTTCTTGGCGATCATCTTCTCGATGTCGAATTTTTTCATGCTCATGGGATGGCTCCGCGACTGGTTCTCAAGGTGGCGATTGTCGCCCCACGCGATGGGTTCTAATGCCCGTCCCTCCCCTGAAGATTCACCAGCCCATGGCCATCAAGGCGACCATCTACAAAGCCCAGCTGCAGCTGGCCGACATGGATCGCAGCATCTACGGCGACCACAGCGTGACGATCGCGCGCCACCCGTCTGAAACCGACGAGCGCATGATGATCCGCCTGCTGGCCTTTGCGCTCAACGCACCGGCAGACGATCACAACGGCGCGCTTGATTTCGCCAAGGACCTGTGGGACGCCGACGAGCCCAGCCTGTGGCAAAAAGACCTGACCGGCCAGATCATGCAGTGGATCGACATCGGCCAGCCCGACGACAAGCGCCTGATGAAAGCCAGCCCGCGCACTGAAGCCCTGCATGTGTACAGCTTCAGCCACAGCACGCCCATCTGGTGGGCCGGCATCGCGACCAAGATCACCCGCGCACGCAACATCGCCGTGTGGCAGGTGCCCGCCGACCAGAGCCAGGCGCTCGCCGCGCTGGCACAACGCACCATGCAGCTGCAGGTGACGGTGCAAGACGGTGCTGTGTGGGTCGGTGACGGCGCCAGCAGCATCGAGATCACGCCACAGCGGCTGAACCCGGCCGCCTGAAGCCTGCAACGACAGGCGCCACCCCCCCCCCCCTGGAGCCGCACGTATGAAACTGCTCACCTGGCGCCTTGGCGCCGCCTCCTTCTTCATTTCGATCAGCCCCTACGCCATGCCGCAACCACCCGCCACCACCGGAACCACCGACCCCACCGATCCTTTCATCTGGCTTGAAGAGGTCCAGGGCGAACGCGCGCTCAACTGGGTGCGCGAGCGCAATGCGCTGTCGCAAAAAGAGCTGACCGCGCGGCCCGAATATGCGCCCACCAAGGCCCAGCTGCTGGAGGTGCTGAACGCGAAAGACCGCATTCCCACCGTCGCGCGGCGCGGTGACTGGCTCTACAACTTGTGGCAAGACGAAACCAACAAGCGCGGCCTGTGGCGGCGCACCACGCTGGCCGAATACCGCAAGCCCCAGCCGGCATGGGAAACGGTGCTCGACCTCGACGCCCTGGCCAAGAGCGAGAACGAAAACTGGGTCTGGGGCGGCACCAGTTGTCTCGGCCCGAGCTACCGGCACTGCATGGTGATGCTGTCGCGTGGCGGCGCCGACGCCAAGGTGGTGCGCGAGTTTGACGTCGCCACCAAGCAGTTCGTGAAAGACGGCTTCACGCTGCCCGAGGCCAAGACCGACGTCGACTGGATCGATCAAAACACGCTCTACGTGGGCACCGATTTTGGCCCCGGCTCCATGACCGATTCGGGCTACGCGCGGGTCATCAAACGCTGGAAACGCGGCACGCCGCTCAGCGAGGCCGTGACGGTGTTCGAAGGCGAGGCCAAAGACGTGGCGGTGAACGTGAGCGTCGACAAGACGCCCGGCTACGAGCGCACTCTGTTCCTGCGCGCGCTCGATTTCTACAACACCAAGAAGTTTCTGCTGCAAGGCGACAAGCTGGTCGAGCTCGACATGCCCAGCGATGCCACGCCCAGCTTCGTGCGCGACACGATGCTGCTGCACCTGCGCAGCGATCTCCAGGTGGGCGACACACGCTTCCCGAGCGGCTCGCTGCTGCACACCAACGCCACGGCCTACCTGCGCGGCGAGCGCAAGCTGGCCGCGCTGTTCACACCCACGGCCACACGTTCGCTGTCGGGCTACACCAGCACCCGCGACCACGTGCTGCTCAACATCATCGACAACGTGGCTGGCAAGCTGGAGCAGTGGCACAAAAAGGGCGACAGCTTCACGCGCCGCGAGATCGCCGCGCCCTTCCCCGGCTCGCTGGGCGTGAGCAGCCTGCACGACCCGCTGTTGAAAGACGACCCGCTGGCCGAGGCCTACTGGCTGAGCTACACCGATTTCCTCACACCCGATTCGCTCTATCTGAGCAGCACGGCCAACGACAAACGTGAGTTGCTGAAGGCACGGGGCGGCCTGTTCGACAGCACCGGCATGCGCGCCGAGCAGCGTTTTGCCACCTCGAAAGACGGCACCAAGGTGCCCTACTTCGTGGTCTGGCCCCAAGGCGCCAAGGCCGACGGCAACAACCCGACGCTGCTCTATGGGTACGGCGGCTTCGAGATCTCGATGAAGCCCTGGTACTCGGGTGGCTTCGGCCGCGCCTGGTACAGCCGCGGCGGCGTGCTGGTGGTGGCCAACATCCGCGGCGGCGGCGAGTTCGGCCCGAGCTGGCACCAAAGCGCGGTCAAGCCCAACAAACAACGCAGCTACGACGACTTCATTGCCGTCGCCGAAGACCTCGTCACGCAGAAGATCACCTCGCCCAAACACCTGGGCATCATGGGTGGCAGCAACGGCGGGCTGTTGGTCGGCGCCACCTTCACGCAACGCCCGGATCTGTTCAACGCCGTCGTGTGCCAGGTGCCGCTGCTTGACATGAAGCGGTACCACACGCTGCTGGCCGGCGCCTCGTGGATGGCCGAATACGGCAACCCCGACCTGCCCGACGAATGGGCCTACATCTCCAAGTACAGCCCGTACCAGAACCTGAAGGCCGGCACGAAGTACCCCCGCGTGCTCTTCACCACCTCGACCCGTGATGACCGGGTGCACCCCGGGCACGCTCGCAAGATGGCCGCGCTGATGCTGTCGATGAAACACGACGTGCTGTATTACGAAAACATCGAAGGTGGCCACGGCGGCGCGGCCGACAACGAACAGCGCGCCCATCTGCAAGCGCTGGAATACAGCTATCTCTGGCAGCAGCTGGGCCGTTGACGGCGCCTATCGGCGCATATTGTTGGACAATCGTGCAATATCTAACGCGATATGGGCGTCCGACAACAATGCCGAGCCCCTCGCTTGCAGGGGCGCCCTGAGCAGCACTGCTCGCTTCTCCTAGTCCTCAGCGCTTGGCGCGTCGGGCAAACTGTGTTTTGTGCACGTCCGTGCAACAAAGCATCTGGAGAAGCAGCCCATGAGATTTTCGATTCAGCCCGCCCTGTCCCGCGCGCTCGCCAGCGCCACCTTCGCGTTCGGCCTCGTGGCCTGCGGCGGCAGTGACCCCAGCTTCGAGGTGAGCACCGCCCAAGGCGCCGTGTCGGGCATCGAAACCGCCAGTTCCTACGCCTACCGGGGCATCCCCTACGCGGCCCCGCCGGTGGGCAACCTGCGCTGGCGCGCCCCGGCCGCCGCCGCCAGTTGGGGTGGCACCCGTTCGGGCGCGAACTACGCACCGCACTGCGCCCAGCCCGCCTCGCCATTCGGCTCGGCCTCGACCAGTGAAGACTGCCTCTACCTCAACGTCTACACGCCCAAGGGCAACGGCACCTACCCAGTGATGGTGTGGATACACGGCGGTGCGTTCTACCTGGGCCTGAGCAATGCATTCGACCCGTCGGCGCTGGTCGCCAAGGGCGTGATCGTGGTGACGATCAACTACCGCCTCGGCGCTCTGGGCTTCATGTCGCACTCGGCGCTCACCGCCGAACAAGGTGGCAGCTCCGGCAACTACGGCCTGATGGACCAGCAAGCCGCCCTGCGCTGGGTGCGCAACAACATCGCCAACTTCGGTGGCAATGCGGACAACATCACCATCGTCGGCGAGTCGGCCGGCGGGTTCAGCGTTCACTCGCACGTGGCCTCGGCCGGGTCAGCCGGCTTGTTCCACAAGGCAATCGCGATGAGCGGCGCCTACCCTTTCGGTGCCCCGCAAGACAGCCTGGCCGTGGCGCAACTCAAGGGCGCAGGCGTGGCCACCGCCATCGCCACCGCCACGTCAACCACCGCTTGCACCACGGTCGACTGCCTGCGTGCACTGCCGGTGTCTGCCTTGCTCACGGCGCAGGCGGCCGTGTACCCGAGCGGCCCGGTGCCGTCGGTCGACGGCAGCGTGCTCACCGCCAACGTGCGCACCACCATCGCGGCCGGCACCCACAACCGCGTGCCGATGATCGAAGGCACCACGCGTGACGAATGGCGCTTGTTTGTCGCACTCGACGAGTTGGCACCCGGCGCCGTGCCGCTGGCCGACAACGCCGCCCACATCGCCAAGGTCACCGCGCTGCTGGGCGGCGCGCTCAACCCGGCCGCCGGCCCCACCGCCACCGCCCTGGTCAACGGCCTGTACTCCACACCGTCGATCTACCCCGATGCAAGCGTGGCCTACGGTGCGCTCGGCACCGACATGGTCTTCGCCTGCAACGGCCGCATCGCTGCGCTCGAACTGCAACAGCACGCACCTGTCTATGCCTATGAGTTCCGTGATCGCACGGCGCCGTCGACGCTGCCGCACCGCTCCACCTTCAGCCTGGGTGCGTACCACGGGTCGGAGCTGCAGTACATCTTCCCCACCAGCAGCCCGCTCACGGCCGAGCAGCAGACGCTGGCCGGCACGATGACCAGCTACTGGACGAATTTCATGAAAACCGGCAACCCCAACGGCACCGGCGTGCCGGCCTGGGCCGCCTTCACCGCCGCGGCCGACGGCTACCAGGGGCTGGACATCACCAGTGGTGGCGGCGTGGCCGCTCTGGGCACCAACTTCGCCACCAGCCACAACTGCACGGCGCTGAACCAGGGCGTGCCCTTCACCCCCACGCCCTGAGGCGCGGCGGGTTCCAAGACAACGAACAACAACTGTGAGGCAGGGAGTGTGGGCCGGTGCAAGCCGGCCCACTTTTTTGGGGCGCAACCGGCGGGCTTACTTCGGCTCGGCGTCTTGCAACAAGCGCCACATCACCTTGCCGGAACCCGACTTGGGCAGGCTGTCGGCAAACTGCACGACCTTCGGCACCTTGTAAGCCGCCATGTGGTCGCGCGCCCAGTCGGTGATGTCTTGTTCGGTGGTCTTGCCCTTGGCTTCAGCGCGCAGCACCACCACCGCCTTGACGGTTTCGCCGCGATATTCATCACGCGCCGCGATGATGCAGGCCTCTTGCACCGCGGGGTGCTTGTACAAAAGCATCTCCACCTCGGCCGGCCACACCTTGAAGCCGCTGGCGTTGATCATTCGTTTCAAGCGATCGGTGAGAAAGAAGTAACCCTCTTCGTCCATGCGCCCGAGGTCACCGGTGCGAAAGAAGGGCTTGCCTTCGAACTCCACAAACACCGCCGCAGTGGCGTCGGGCTGACGCCAGTAGCCCTTGAACACCATCGGGCCGTGGCTGATGATCTCGCCCACCTCGCCAGGAGGCAGCTCCTTGAGCGTGCTCGGGTCGACCACACGCGAGTCGACACCGAAGATCGGAATACCCAGGCACTGCGGTTTGGCACGCTCGGGTGGGTTGGCGTGTGTGGCGGCGGCCGTCTCGGTGAGGCCGTAGCCTTCGGCGAAGACGATGCCGAATTCCTTTTCAAGCCGGTCGGCCACCGCCGCCGGCATCGCCGCACCACCGCCGTTCATGAAGCGCAGGCTGGAGAGGTCGAAGCTCTTGTAGTTGGGGCTGCCGAAGAGGTCGATCACCATCGTCGGGATGCAGGTCCAGTGCGTCACCTTGTAGCGCGAGATGGTGCGGCCCACGAGCTCGCGGTCCCAGCGCGGCATGGTGATCACGGTGGAGCCGGCGAACACCGCAGCCGACATGCCGACCATGCCGGTGATGTGGAACATCGGCACCACGCCCAGGCCGATCGCTTCGGGGCTGCCGTGGCTCCACTGGATGCCGCAGGTCTGGTGCATCAGCGTGCGGTGCGTGTGCATGCAGCCCTTGGGGTTGCCGGTGGTGCCCGAGGTGTAGGGCAGCACCGCCAGGTCATCGGGTTGGGCTGTGTTGGCCCCCGGCACGAGTTCTTGCGCCAGCACCTCGGGCCAGCGCAGGAAGGTGGCGCTGCCTTGGCCTTGCGCGGGCAAGGCCGGGTCGCTGCGCAACCAGGCGTCGAGTGGTGCTGCCGGTGTGTCAGCCGGGTCGATGCGGCTCGCATCGTTCATGGCATCTGAATAGCGGGTGACCAGCACGTGCGTCAGCCGCTTGGCTTCGGGCACGGCGGCGTTGGCGGTTTCGACCACGGCCGCCAGGTCGGCGCTGCAGATCGCCACCTTGGCCTCGGGGTCGGTGATGTAGTGCGTGAACTCTTCCGCCTTGTTCATCGGGTTCACCGGCACCACCACGGCGTTGGCGCGCAAGATGCCGTAGAAGCTCGCCAGGAACTGCGGACAGTTCTGCATGAAGAGCGCCACGCGGTCACCCGCCTTCACGCCCACACTTTGCAGCCAGCCGGCCACGCTGTCGGCACTGGCCTGCAACTCGCTGAAGCTCATCTCGCGGCCGAAGAAGATGGTCGCCGCCTTGTCGGGGAAACGCCTCGCCGTGACCTCCAGGTTGAAGCTGAGCGAGGTGGCCGGCACGTTCAGCTTGCGCGGCAAACGTTGCGGCCAGATGCGCTCGTGCGGGCGGGGGGTGGCTTGGGTCACGGGAACTCCTTCGAGAAAGAACGACAGCGCTGCGCGCAAGAACCGAAGCATGGCAGTGCACAAGACTTCTGCTGGCCTCGGAAAAACCCTAGGCGCCCTTGGTTGAGGGCGACCCATCGCATGCTTCGTGCTTATGCTGCGCCATGGCTGTCACCCAAGCGACTCTGCAGATAGAGGCTCCCGCCTTCCTCGACATCGAAGCCTCCGGCTTCGGGCGCCACAGCTACCCGATCGAAGTGGGCTACGTGCTGCCCGATGGCAGCAGCTTCTGCAGCCTGATCCGCCCCGCACCGCACTGGACACACTGGGACCCGGCCGCCGAAAAGATCCACCACATCCGGCGCGAGATGCTCGCCCAACATGGCCGCAGCGTGAGCGAAGTGGCCCAGCAGCTCAACGATCGCCTGCGTGGGCGCACCGTCTTCAGCGACGGCTGGGCACACGACTACCCGTGGCTGGCCGCTTTGTATGACGAGGCCGAGATGTCGCCCAGCTTCAAGCTCGACAGCCTGCGCAGCCTGCTCACTGAAAGCGAAGCACGCGACTGGCAGGCCACGCGCTTGCTGATGAGCCACAGCATGGTGGGGCAGCGCCACCGCGCCAGCGCCGACGCGCGGCTGTTGCAGTCGACGCTGATGCGCCTGCGCGCGGGCTGATCAGTTCGTCTTCTTGTCGCCGAGCCGCAGCATCTCGGTCGAGGCGTCGCCGCTCAGCAGGCCCGCGGCGGCATAAATGCCGAGCTTCTCGCGCGTGTCGCTGATGTCGAGGTTGCGCATGGTGAGCTGGCCGATGCGGTCTTGCGGCGAGAACATCGACTCGCCCTTTTCCATCGTCAGGCGCTCGGGCTTGTAGGTGAGGTTGTTCGAGACCGTGTTGAGGCTCGAGTAGTCGTTGCCGCGGCGCAGCTCGATGGTGACCTCGCCGGTGATGGCCCGCGCGACCCAGCGCTGCGCCGTCTCGCGCAACATGATGGCCTGCGGGTCGAACCAGCGGCCTTGATACAGCAAGCGGCCGAGGCGGCGGCCGTGGTCGCGGTACTGCTCGATCGTGTCTTCGTTGTGGATGCCGGTCACGAGGCGCTCGTAGGCGATGAAGAGCTGTGCCAGGCCCGGCGCTTCGTAGATGCCGCGGCTCTTGGCCTCGATGATGCGGTTTTCGATCTGGTCGCTCATGCCCAGGCCGTGGCGGCCGCCGATGCGGTTCACTTCCAGGATCAGGTCGACCAGGCTCGCGTACTCCACGCCGTTGATCGCGACCGGCACCCCTTCGTTGAAGCGCACGCTGACCTCTTCGGCCTTGACCACCACGTCGTCG
This sequence comes from Rhizobacter sp., assembly GCF_031412075.1. Lineage (GTDB taxonomy): Bacteria > Pseudomonadota > Gammaproteobacteria > Burkholderiales > Burkholderiaceae_C > Rhizobacter. The sequence continues at coordinate 49 of NZ_JANOCG010000632.1, read as the reverse complement.
CGCCACGAGGCCACACCCATGATGGGCTGCACGATCTTGATGCCGCTGT
>NZ_JANOCG010000631.1:0-5285 GCF_031412075.1 Rhizobacter sp. | reverse complement strand
CAGTGCCAGCAGGCCGGCCTCGTAGTGCTGGCACACGGAAGCATCGTCTTGCGACTGTGCGTGCCCGCGCAGAATCGCTTGCGCGGCGAGCATGCCGGTCTCCAGCGCCTTGCCGATGCCTTCGCCGGTGAATGAATAAGTGCTGCCCACGGCCTCGCCGGTCGCGAGCAAACCTGCGCGTGTGTAGCGCGCGCCATTGAGTGTGCAACGCAGCGGCGCACCTTTCAGGCCGCCTTGCATCACACCGCCCGCCATGAGTTCGCGCGCTGGCGCATAGAACTCGCAGAAGCTCTCGAACACCTGGCGCAGGTTGACACTTTGTTTGGTGCCGTGGCCGTCGGCGGCCTGCCCGTGGCTGTTGACCACGCCCACGCCGATGTTGAACACGCCATCGGGGCAGGGAAAGATCCAGCCGTAGCCGGGGCGCAGCTTGTGGTGCCACACCACTTCGAGCTCGGTGATGCGGCCCACCATGGCCTCGTTTTTCACATAGGCGCGCAGGGCCACGCCATTGGGTGTCTGGCGCTCGCACACGCCGGCGGCGATCAGCGCCTGCGCCACGGCGCCGCTGGCGAGCACCACCCAATCGGCACGCAGCTCGCGCTGTACGCCTGCGTGCGACAACGTGGCACCACACACGCGGCCACTAGCGTCGAGCAGTGGTGCGTCGAAGTGCACCGGTGCGTGCATGCGCGCGCCCGCCTGCACGGCGCCACGGCAGACGATGTGATCGAGCACTTGGCGCGGCAACACCGCCACCCGGCCCGGCACGTCGATGCGCCCACCACGCGGGCCGATGCAGGCCACGTGGTGTGCGGATTGCGCACACGCCATCACTTCATCGAGCAGGCCGAGTTGGGCGAGCGCGGCGTGGGCGTCGGGGATGAGCCCGTCGCCACACACTTTTTCGCGCGGGAAGCTGCGCTGGTCGACCATCACCACGTTCAGGCCGGCGCGGGCCAGCAGGGTGGCCGCCGCACTGCCTGCGGGGCCGGCGCCGACGACCAGCACCTCGCAGCGTTCAGGGAGTTCGGACAGGGGCAGGTTCATGTGGGTGCCAAGCATACCGGCGCGCCTTGTGGCAGCCTGGCGCAACCGCGCCTCGCGGGCCGGCCAGCGTGCGGGAAAACACCTTGTTGTACCGGCCCGGTCATCTCCTGATGATGATTCGGTGCGCCTGCGTTCAAGCCGGCGCTGGATGACGGCGCACGCCGCTCACCTATAAACACAGGAGACCCCCGATGAAAGCACCATGGATCGCCATGTTGGCACTGGCTTTGGGCGCCACGGCCCCCGCGTGGGCGCAGGCCCCGGCCTCGCCCAAAGGCTCTGAAGCGCACATCCGCGCGGCCACCGCACGCATCGACGGCGCCAGCATGCGCACCAACGCCGTGTCGACGAAAGACTGGCCAAGCTACGGTCTCGACTACGCCGAAACCCGCTTCAGCAAGCTCGACCAGATCAACGAGAAGAACGTCAAGGAGCTGGGGCTGGTCTGGAGCTACAACCTCGAATCGACGCGCGGTGTCGAAGCCACGCCGCTGGTGGTCGACGGCATCATGTACGTCACCGCCTCGTGGAGCGTGGTGCATGCGATCGACGTGCGCACCGGCAAGCGCCTGTGGTCGTATGACCCCAAGGTGCCGCGCGAAGTCGGCGTGAAAGGCTGCTGCGACGTGGTCAACCGGGGCGTGGCCCTGCACCGCGGCAAGGTGTTCGTGGGCTCGTTCGACGCGCGCCTGATCGCACTCGACGCCGCCACCGGCAAGGTGGTGTGGGAAAAAGACACCTCCATCGACCGCAGCAAGCCCTACACCATCACCGGCGCGCCGCGTGTGTTCAAGGGCAAGGTGATCATCGGCAACGGCGGCGCCGAGTACGGCGTGCGTGGCTACATCACGGCCTACGATGCCGAGACCGGCGCGCAAGCGTGGCGCTTCTACACCGTGCCGGGCGACCCCGCCAAGCCGTATGAAAACGAAGCCCTGGCACGCGCCGCCAAAACCTGGGACCCGAGCGCCAAGTACTGGGAAGCCGGCGGCGGCGGCACGGTGTGGGACAGCATCACCTTCGACCCCGACTTGAATCTCATGTACATCGGCACCGGCAACGGCTCGCCGTGGGCACGCCGCCTGCGCAGCCCGGGTGGGGGCGACAACCTCTTCCTGGCCTCCATCGTGGCCATCAACCCCGACAACGGCCGCTACGTCTGGCACTACCAGCAGACCCCGGGCGACAACTGGGACTACACCTCCACCCAGCCGATGATCCTGGCCGACATCAAGCTCGGCGGCAAGCCGCGCAAGGTGATCCTGCACGCGCCGAAAAACGGCTTCTTCTTCGTGATCGACCGCGCCACCGGCAAGTTCATCTCGGCGAAAAACTTCGTCGACGTGAACTGGGCCACCGGCTACGACGAAAAAGGCTTCCCCATCGAGACGGCCTTGGCGCGCAGCGCCGACAAGTCCTACGACAGCATCCCCGGCCCGCTGGGCGCGCACAACTGGCACCCGATGTCGTACAGCCCGAAGACCGGCCTGGTCTACCTGCCGGCGCAGAACATCCCGCTCTCGCTGATGGACAACAAGGCCTGGAAGATGAACCAGACCACGCTCGGCGTGCCCGGCTCGGGCCAGGGCTGGAACACCGCGACCTTCATCAACGCCACGCCGCCCACCAGCAAGCCCTTCGGCCGCCTGCTGGCCTGGGACCCGGTGACCCAGAAAGAAGCCTGGCGCGTGGAGCACATCTCGCCGTGGAATGGCGGCACCCTGGCGACGGCCGGCAACCTGGTGTTCCAGGGCACGGCCGACGGCCGCTTCTTCGCCTTCAACGCGCAGACCGGCGAGAAGCTGTGGGAGACACCCACCGGCACCGGCGTGATCGCCGCGCCGTCCACCTACCTGGTCGACGGCAAGCAGTACGTGTCGATCGCCGTCGGCTGGGGCGGCTCGTATGGCGTGGCCCAACGCGCCAGCGAAAAGATCGGCCCGGGCACGGTCTACACCTTCGCGGTGGGTGGCAAGGCGCCGCTGCCGCAGTTTGCGCAATACCAGCTCAACGCGTTGTTGAAAGGCGTGGCCTACGAACCGAAGGATGTGCCCGAGGGCCAGGGCCTGTATGTCGCCGCGTGCATCTTGTGCCACGGCGTGCCCGGAGTCGACCGCGGCGGCAACATCCCCAACCTCGGTTACTCGCACCCTGACGTGATCAACAACCTTGAAGCCTATGTGCTCGGCGGCGCCGCCAAGGACAAGGGCATGCCCGACTTCACCGGCAGTCTCAAGCGCGAAGACATGGCCAAGCTGAAGGCGTTCATCCAGGGTGTGCCGGATTCGATCCGGCCGAAGTGATGTGAGTTGAACCTCGGCTTCGGCCGGGGCTGCGGCTTGCGAAGGTTTCTTTACCGCCAAGTCGCCAAGAAAGAGAAACAGCCAAGGTCGCAAAGGAGAGCTTTCTTCTTTGCGACCTTTGTATTTTCCTTTGCGTCTTGGCGGTAAAAAGACCTTCACCCGCCACCAAAACCATCAAGCGCGCCAAAAAAAAGGCCACCCGAAAGGTGGCCCTTTTCACACGTGCCGCCGACTCAAGCCGACGCGATGTTCTGCTCGGTGAACGGCATCGTGCGCAGCCGCTTGCCGGTGGCCGCAAAGAGGGCGTTGCCCACAGCCGGCCCGATCAGTGCCGTGGCCGGCTCGCCGATGCCGCCAGGCTTCTCGGTGCTCGGCACCAGCACGGTCACGAACTCGGGCGACTCGTTCATTCGCAGCAGCCGGTACTGGTGGAAATTGGTCTGTTGCACACGACCCTTGTCGAGCGTGATCTCGCCCCACAGCGCGGCCGTCAAACCGAACACCACGCTCGACTGGATCTGCGCCTCGACCGTGTCGGGGTTGACCATGCGGCCGAGGTCGGCCACCGTGGTCACCTTGTGCACCTTGACCTCACCCTTGTTGTACGAGATCTCGGCCACCATCGCCATGTAGGTGTCGTAGCCTTCCATCAGCGCGATGCCGCGTGAGCGCCCCGCCGGTGGCGGCGTGCCCCAGCCGGCCTTGTCGGCCGCTTGTTTCAGCACGTTGGCAAAACGGGGTTTGGTGGCCAGCAGCGACATGCGGTAGGCATACGGATCTTTGCCCGCCGCCACCGCCAGCTCGTCGATGAAGGTCTCGTTGGCAAACGCGTTGAGCGCGTGGCTCACCGAGCGCCAGTAACCCACGCGCAGGCCGGCGTCGTGTTTGAGGATGTCGTGGCGTGTTGCGGGAATCTCATACGCCGCCATCGCCGCTTCGGTCATCAGCGGGTCTTGCACCGGCGCCGGCAGGCCGAACACCCGGCCGGTGATCGACTGCGAAGTCAGCCGGAAGCTCATCGCCGTGGGCTTGCCATCGGCGCCGATGGCGGCGGCCAGGTGGTGCACCGACTGCGGGCGGTAGAAGTCGTGCGTCATGTCGTCTTCACGCGTCCACACCAGCTTGACCGGCTTGCCCACCGCCTTGCTGATCTGCGCGGCCTGGACGATGAAGTCGATGTCGATGCGCCGCCCGAAGCCGCCACCCAGGAAGGTGGTGCGCAGGCTCACGTTTTCGATCGGCACGCCGCACACCTTGGCCACGGTGCCGGCGGCGGCGTCTTGCCACTGCGTCGGGCCGATCAGCTCGACGCGGTTGTCGTGGTAGTGCGCCGTGAAGTTCATCGGCTCCAGTGGCGAGTGCGACAAGAGCGGCATCGTGTACTCCGCCTTGATCACCTTGGTGGCAGTCTTGATGGCCGCGTCGGCCTCGCCCACCTTGGGCAGTTCCAACGGTTTGGCTGCTGCCGATACCGCAGCCGCCTTGATGCCGGCCATCATGGTCTTGTCGGTGAGCGCGGCGCCTGCGCCTTCGTCCCACTCGACCTTGAGCGTCTCGCGGGCCTTCTGGGCGTGCCACCAGGTGTCGGCCACCACGGCCACGCCGTCGGGGATCTGCACCACGTTGATCACGCCGGGCATGCCCTTGGCCTTGGTCGCGTCGAAGCTCTTGACCGTGCCGCCGATCACCGGGCATTGCTCCAGTGCGGCGTAGACCATGCCGGGCAGCTTGACGTCGATGCCGAACTCGGCCGTGCCATTCACCTTGGCGGGTGTGTCCAGCCGCTTGGTGGGCTTGCCGACGATGCGGAAGTCTTTCGGGTCTTTCATCGTCGGCGTTTGCGGCACCGGCAGGCGCGCCGCGTCGGCGGCGAGCTGGCCGTAGGTGGCCCTTTTGCCCTTGGGGCCGAGCACCATGCCGTTTTCGGCACGC